>JBMCCK010000045.1:0-7217 GCA_048619255.1 Methanohalophilus sp.
AATGCAGGCGTAAACAAAAAAGAAAACTAACTAACGAGAAAGTGACAGGAGAGAATCAAATGAAAATAGAAATTCTTGGAACCGGATGTGCAAAGTGCAAAAAGACCTTTGAAGTAGTCGAAAAGGCAGTAAAGGAAGCAGGAATCGAAGCCGAAATCACAAAAGTTGAAGATATAAACAGTGTTATGGATTACGGTGTAATGGTAACACCAGCAGTCGTTGTAGACGGTGATGTAAAGATTGCGGGCAAGATTCCTTCGGTCGATGACGTAAAGGAATGGATACTTTAAAGTCCAAATTATTTAATGGAAGGGAATTAACCTTCCATATTTTTGCTCAGGTACTGCCCATCTTACGATAACCCTCAACAAGCTCCAGATTTACACTGGAAACTTTGTGCTTAAAATCCATAAGGTCCTGATCGACAGATGGCAATTCTATGACATCTTTTTCACTCAGTACAGTGCAGCCTACAGCCACACTTTTGGATGCGGGTAGACGGACGCCCTGTACTGTAGCATTGTGAAGGACCACCACATCATCTTCAAGGATACTGTCAAATACTACCGCACCAAAACCTATGAAACATCTTTTACCCAACTGGCACGGTCCATGCACGATACACCCATGAGCCAGCGATGTACCTTCAGCGATAACTACTTTCGATCCTTCAACACCATGAAGGACCACATTGTCCTGAATATTACATCCTTTTCCGATAACAATTGATGCACCCGGTTCATCTGCCCTTATTACAGCATTTGGTGCTACAAGGACATCCGCCTCGATCTTTACATTTCCCATCACAACGGCACTGTCAGCAATCCAGGCACTATCATCGATTTTTGGTTTGTCTCCCGCTGGGTTTTCCATGATTATTTATCTCCTGTTGTTTCTATAAGGGACAATTAGAACTATAATAGATAGCCATATATATGAATCATATTGCAACACACAATTCATTACAGGATAGAGAGGTCATCAATGAATCTCAAAAATCTTCTTCAGAAATACAAAAACGGTGAAATCGGAATTGATGATACCCAAGCCTGTATCCGATCACTTGGTTATGTTCCGGTATGTGATGTCGCCAACATCGATACCTTCAGGAAACACAGGACAGGTATCATGGAAGCAGTACTTGCAGAAGGAAAAATGCCGGAAGATATTCTCGAAATTGCAAAAGCCCAGATCGAGGCAACTGGTCGTGTCCTTATAACCCGCCTTAACAAAGATCAAGCCTCATGTCTGGAAAAGGAATTTGGCAGTGAAAGGATTGATTGGGGAATCCACCACAGGACTGCAGTTGTGCATGATGGGACATCCATTAGAAAGACCGGCGGTGTTGTGGCTGTAATTTCAGCCGGAACAGCTGATATCAATGTTGCAGAAGAGGCACGAATGACGGCAGCGGAAATGGGGTGCGAGACTTTGAAGATATATGATGTGGGAGTTGCCGGTCTTCACAGGTTGCTTAAAGAAGTAAGGAACCTGGAATCTGAAAGACCGGATGCAGTAGTGGTCGCAGCCGGCAGGGAAGGCACATTGCCAACAGTGGTATCGAGCCTTTTTGATGTACCTGTAATAGGTCTGCCTGTATCCACCGGATATGGAATCGGTGCAAAGGGTGAAGCTGCCCTATATTCGATGCTACAGTCATGCTCGGTTCTGTCTGTTGTCAACATAGATGCAGGTTTTGTTGCCGGAGCATTCGCAGGCAGGATCGCAAATACTGTTGCTGCTGCAAGAGAACAGACTGACTCAACTGTTACTGAGAATCAAGGGGGCCGTTTATCCTGAAAATTCTATTATTCGATCCGTTCTCCGGTGCTGCCGGTGATATGATTATGGGTTCATTGATTTCACTCGGGGCCGATGGAAACAAAATAAAAGAGACTCTCGAATCAATACTTGATATCTCGATGTTTTTTGAAAAAAAAGTCAAACTGGGGATTGAAGCTGTTGATGTCAAATTCAATACACCTGGTTTTGAAAATGCCAGAAGTTATCGGGAAATCGAGAATTTCATAAAAGGGTGTGGACTTACTTCAGATATAGAAAACGATGTTATCAGTGTCTTCGGTATCCTTGCAGATGCTGAATCAAAGGTTCATGGAAAGCCAATTGAAGAATTACATTTTCATGAAGTGGGACAAACCGATGCTCTTGCAGATATCATCGGCTCATGCATCGCAATGCATCAGCTGGGTACTAGGGAAATTCTTTGCCTGCCTGTAAATGCAGGGACAGGGACGGTGAACACATCTCACGGGATTATGCCGATACCTGCCCCTGCAACCCTTGAAATATTAAAAACGTCTGGACTGGAATTCTATGGCAAAGGAAACACGGAACTCCTAACACCCACAGGAGCTGCCCTTTTGGCCCATTTTGTAAAAACCACCCTGACTATTCCTGCCGGAAAGGTTCGGGATACTGGATACGGGGCAGGAGATACAGACACTGATTGGCCTAATGTGCTGCGTACGTTTATGATAGAAACAGACAAAGCACTATCCAGGGATGAAGTAGAAGTACTTGAAACAAATGTCGACGATGTAACAGGGGAAGTACTGGGGAATCTTTTTGATCGCTTGCTGGAAAATGGTGCTAAAGATGTATCCATAATACCTGCAACAATGAAAAAGGGAAGAGCAGGACACATCATCAAAGTTGTAACCCACTCACATCATGGTGAAAAACTTGCCAGGATAATCATGGAAGAGACCGGAAGTCTTGGTATCCGGACTCTCCCAACAAAACACCGGTATATAGCAGACCGCAAGATGGGAACAGTTGAACTTGAAATTAACGATACTCCCTATCAAATTGCGATCAAAATAGCCCATACACCAGACAGTGGCATATTGCATATCTCAGCAGAATATGATGATTGTAAAGAGGTTTCAAAAATTACCGGAATTCCGGTCAGGGAAATTATAAGAAAAGCTCAAACAAAGGCCAGGGATAAATATGAATGAAATGTTGGCCATCATTGTACTTTTAATGAATACGCCAATGTCAATTAAAGTTCGTCTTCTTCATTTGATAGGCGACGTCCCTCATAATAATCCTGCTGCTTTGCTATTTTATTGAATTTTTTACAGGCGCGAACCCATAAACAAAGAGGTCTCTCACTGTTTTTCTTACATGTTTTAAGAGCCATAAAATTCCTCCAGATTTAACTTGAACAAGAATAGATTTAAAGTTTTTCATCGAATATAGATATTCAAAGTATGTATAAAACAGGATGAAAATTAATTTGGGGATGTCAGAGTGACCATTTCGGATGCTACTTTGATCAGCCTATACCATGTATTCAATGTGGACCTCATCGATATCAGGTCACCTGATGTAACTCTCATTATCAACTGATAGTCTTTGACATCTATTTCTATTGATGAACGATCAGTAACCAATCTATCCAGTTCTGGTTTTATAGACAGGTACAATTTAAGGGCATCCGGAGTTTCAATGATTGTTTCTGAATATGAATCCATACTTAATCATCCATTGTCTTGAACCCTTTTATCTTTAGATTGAATAGATTATTGTCATTACAATAAAAGCTCATTAGGTCATCAGATACCTGAATCGAACACCTGGAATTATTACCACTCTCAGGTAATAAATCACCGAGAAATCCTGCCAGTTTACCCCTGCCTATAATGGATGGCCTGCTGTTCTTTAAAGAAGACTTTTGAGGTTTATCATGGAATACAACATTCATCCATATGGATAATTGTTGTTGTCCTTCACTATCAAAAAAAGTCAGGCTGGCAGGATTACCATGATATTGCCCTACAAGAAGCAGGATTTCAGTATCCATACCATACAGTATGTCCTGTAAACCACTTTTACCCCTTGTGACATACTTGCAGTTAAAAAAAGATGCAAGATACTTACAAAGGGTACGGGTTGGAGGTGAAGGAGAGCGTGATGAGGAAATTAACATCCTCTCACTCTGCTTTCAACGTCTTTATAGTGGTAGGCCTTCCTTTTACAAGAATACGATTACCACAATAAGGACAGCGTATTCCAGTGTACTGGTAGTCAATTTCAACCGCTCTTTTACACCGGGTACATTTGTAATCCATATCTATTACTCAACCTGTTCGACTGCTTTCTTAACGGTTCTGGATATCGTTTTTCCCACAGAAGTGGATGGGGTGTATGTACCACCTGCAAAGGTGTGGCCACATTTCCTGCACTCCCAGATACCTGTACCGACCCTTTTTACAGTAGGCCTGTCACATTTTACACAGGTATGTGGCATATGTGTCCGTTCTTCGATATCTCCAACAAGTTTACGATCCTTACGACCGTATCTGGTACCGTATCTTCCTGCTGAACGGGAAACCCTTCCCTTTTTTGAATATTTTTTTGCCATGATAAATGTCTCCTTGGAGGGTATGATCCAAAAACCCTGTTACTCATATTTCCAATAAATACTTTTCTCGTATAATCTCGCCTTTTTCCTTCGCCATCTTACTTGCCTTAACAACTTGTGCCGGTGTCAAGCTACCTGAACCACTTTTTTGCATTGAACAAATGGAACCGTCCTGATTAGAGGATATGGTAATTCTTGTTTCACATACTGATTCTTCACCATAAGTGGGGTCTAGCACCATTTCATCACCAATCTTGACCAGTGATATACCCACTGGCATTTCACGTACAGGCATGGGATAATCTTCACCTTTTCCTTCCCTTTCAGAAGGTACTGTTGTGGTCATAAGGGCAGCGATTGCACCCAGGGATGCGGCATCAAGTATATTTCCGGAATTATTCAGAACATGGACATCAATGAAAACCATCCATACCTCTTCGCCTTCCGTAATACAGAGTTTATTTATATCTATTGCGCCAGATTCCCTTATGCCTCTATCTACAATACGAGCCATCTCGATAGCTTTCTCTCTTGGAGGACCTGCTTCAAATTCAGGTGAAGCAATCGGATTAAGTTCCATACTGGTTATGATAACTCCTTCTGCAGGACTATCGGGGAAAGGAGTACCAACCTGCATTTTGACACCCACCATTACCTGGGTATCCCCATACTGTACCATTGCAGAACCTTCTGCTTTATCGATGATGCCTGTTTCAAGAGCAATATCCCTTAGCTCATCAAACTGGCGACCGTCTTCACGTTCACCCTTGAGCATAAGGTTGTAAATATAATCCCTTTTCAGTCTGGAAATAACCTCACTGCCGCTCATCTTCTTCACCCTCATCCTCTTCGGTTACATCATTTTCATCCGCGTTTTCTGCTTCAGATTCTTCATTGTCGAATGAGTCATCCCTTTCTTCTTCCTTTTCTTCTGATTCAGGGACTTCTTCTGGGGTTTCCTCTTCAGCTTCTTCGCCTTCTTCATCCTCATTCCCATATCTGGAAACAAGGGCTTCACGCTGAATTTCAAGAATTTGCTGGCAGCCTTTTTTAACCATCTCCAGGCCTTCTTCAAGTTCTTCAGGAGTAAGGTGACCATCCATCTGAAGAAGAGTTATTTCCCCATCCTGAGTCATTGCGACAGGAAGATCAGCCTGACCATAATTATCTTCTGGTTTGTTGAGATCAAGAACAAGCTGTCCATCAACTTTCCCTACTGCACAGGCTGAAACAAGCCCTTTCATGGGTATGCCAGCATCTGCAAGAGCAAGTGTTGCTGCATTGATAGCAGCGGTCCTGGTCCCTGCATCGGCCTGTAATACTTCTGCGAATACATCTATTACAGCGCCAGGATAATATTGTGTCATCACGACAGGTTCAAAAGCTTCTCCACTGACTTTCGATATCTCGGTACTTCTTCTGCTTGGGCCTGGCCTTATCCTGTCTTCCACAGAAAAAGAAGCCATATTATACTTGTAGCGCACAAGTACTTCGTTGGGTTTCTGCATCCTTCTCGGGTGCAGTTCACGGGGGCCATAAACTGCTGCAAGCACCTTATTATTTCCCCATTCAAGGTAACATGAGCCATCAGCTCTTGAAAGCACACCCATCTCTACTTTCATGGGTCGGATCTCATCAACACGCCTTCCATCAAGGCGGAGACCCTCATCATCAATAAAACGTTCCGGTTTATCACTCATTACAAGTTCTCCAAAATCCTGCTCAGTATATTAAATATAAAGGGGCCGCTCAATTTTCATCTTCATCACTAAGCAGCACATCTACTTTTCGGCAAGCGTCTTCTGTGTAGTCCTTCTTACTACTGGTAAATGGTACAGGTTTTTCCTTTTCCTCGATTTCATCGGATTCTTCATAACGCAGGAAAGCACTAATATGGTTGGTCAATCCTGATGTGTGGGATTTATTTTCGATGATCTCTATGGCCTGTGTCAGCCTGTTCATATCCTCATCTTTACCCTTTAACCATATCCTTCCGTTTTGTCCTATGAAAATGTCACAATTGGATTCCTTTTTGAGCAGTGAAACCATGGATCCATTATGCCCGATGATACGTGGAACTTTCGTAGTGGATACATCTATAATTCTGCCTTCATCCAGACGGCGAAGACCTCGATCCTTCATTGAAAGTTCCACTTTCATGGAAGTATTAACATCTTTTATACGCAAAATCGCACAATCCCCGATGTCTATTTCCTTTCGCATCATTGAACTATCCACCCTTTTGGGATACTCAGATACATGAAGAAGTCCATCATAAGGGGAGCCTATATCAAATATCCAGTTTGATGAAGTGACTTCTATTACATAACCGATCACATAATCCCTGGGAGATGGTATGTACTTACCTGAAAAAGGAACAACTGTTACACGATTTTTATCATTGGCTACCCCGTAGAACAGTGAATATACTTTGCCTTCATGCAAATATGTACCTGTTCCAGCTTGCTTTTCATTTTCGGAAAGCATCTGACCGGGATAAACGATTTTGCGTTTCATCCTGAAATCTCCTTATAAGAGCTCAGTCTCAGCATCGCCTTTTGTGAGCCTGTTAATAAGACCATAAAAATCATTCTGCAATCCTGCAGGCATCCTGACTACAGCTGTCCAGGAACCATCATTTTCCCATTTATCTTTTACAAGGGTTCCGAAATTTGCTATTTCACCATAAGATTTAGCTGCGTATGAATTAGGAACCTGCACCTTAATATCGACCTCTTCAAACCTGATAGGGATTATTGGACGAATCGCTTTCATCACAGTTTTTACCTGTTCATCAACACTTTTGAGAGGATCAATATGTACTTTT
>JBMCCK010000046.1:0-7103 GCA_048619255.1 Methanohalophilus sp.
TGGATATTGTGAAGCATTTCATGAATGAAGAAAAACCTGTGGCTGCTATCTGTCACGGCCCGCAGCTTCTGATTTCCGCCCGGGTGCTGGATGGTCGCAAGGCCACCTGTTGGCCCGGTATCAGGGATGACCTGATCATAGCAGGTGCAGATTATAGGGATAGTGAAGTAGTAGTTGATGACAATCTGGTCACTTCACGCCATCCGGGTGATCTTTTCGCCTTTGGACGTGAGTTGCTTGGTCTGATAAAAGGATGAAGTATGGTTTCCGGGATATTCCCGGATCCATCTTTTTTACTATAATTCCTTCTAATTTTCAGTTTGATTTAGTAAATTCGGAAGGTTGAAGGTCTGTATATCTATCTGTAAAATAATTTACTACATATTGAAATGATATATATTTTAAATTCTGTCGGTCATATTTATATATACTTTTCTTCATCACCCCGACTAATAAGTGACCATTATGAGTAATGAGCAAAAGAAGCTTAAATCGCTGAAGGATAAAGGTTTCCTTCCCCAGAGGCAGGATGAAAAGTTTTCAATGCGAATGCACCTCACAGGAGGTCATGTAGAGGCAAACCAGTTGCGTGCCCTTGCCGATGCAGCAGAGAAATATGGAGCAGGGCATGTCCATATTACCTCGCGGCAGGGTGCAGAGATTCCCTTTGTGGATCTGGATGACGTTGAACATATAAGTGAAGATATGGAGGATGGAGGTCTCTTTGGTGGGGCAAGTGGTCAGAAGGTACGGGGTGTAGTGTCATGTCAGGGTAACACTGTCTGCAATCACGGTCTCATTAACTGTCCTGGACTGGCTGCAAGAATCGATGAGATATATTTTGGAACCTACGTTCCCAAAAAATTCAAGATTGCAATAACCGGCTGTCCTGCATCCTGCATGAAACCTCAGGAAAATGATTTCGGTATTATGGGAGTGGTACGACCTGAATGGGTCGAAAACAATTGTGTAGCCTGTGGCCTTTGTGAAAAGGTTTGTAAGGCCGGCGCCATAACTATTGATAACGGCCAGATAGACATCGATAATAACAGTTGCATATTTTGTGGCGAATGCATCACATCCTGCAAAAAAGATACAATCTGGAGCGCAGAATCCGGTTACACTATATTTGTAGGAGGCAAGGTTGGGCGCTTCCCTCGCTCCTGTAACAAACTAGTTGAATTAACCGATGAACAATGCTTATTCTCTATTCTCGAAAAGACGCTTGCCTATTACAGGAAATACGGACAGGATGGAGAACGCTTTGGTGACCTGCTTGACAGCCGGGGGTTTGCTGAATACAGAGATACAGTCCTTTAATCCCATCATTTTTTACGGGCGACACCACTCTTTATAGCTGCATCTGCAACAGCCTTTGCCACAGCAGGCACAACTCTTTTGTCAAGAGGATTGGGTATTATGTAATTTTCTTCAATGCCATCCTGCTCCACAATTGCAGCAAGGGCATTAGCGGCTGCAAGTTCCATCTCCAGATTGATCTGGGTGGCTCTGATTTCCAGTGCACCTTTGAAGATCCCCGGAAATCCCAGACAATTATTGATCTGGTTGGGGCAATCCGATCTTCCGGTTGCGACTATACGAGCGCCTGCTTCAAAGGCTTGAAATGGCATGATTTCAGGTATGGGATTTGCTATAGCAAAGATGATGGCGTCATTGTTCATGGAAGCGACCATTTTTTCTGTAAGGATTCCGGGAACAGATACGCCTATAAATACGTCAGACCCGGCTACAGCATCAGCAATATCCCCTTCGATATCTTCAGTATTTGAAAATTCAGCGATTTCTCCTTTTTTAGGAGTCATCCCTTCTGTACGTTTTTTGCTGATAATTCCATGCCTGTCACATACAAGCAGTTTTTCAGCCCTCACTCCTGTGTGAAGGAGTTTTTTGGCAATGGCCATGCCGGCAGCACCGGCACCAGATATGACTACCTTGATCTCGTTGATTTTTTTACCGGTAAGTTTTAGTGCATTCATTAGGCCTGCTATTGTAACTATTGCGGTTCCATGCTGGTCGTCATGTGTCACGGGTATTGACAATTCTTTTTTGAGCCGCTCTTCAATCTCAAAGCAGCGGGGTGCACTTATGTCTTCGAGATTGATTCCTCCGAAAACCGGGGCGATGTTTTTGACAGATTTAATAATATCTTCGGTTTCCTGGGTACCAAGACATATCGGGAATGCATTGATTCCTGCAAGTTCCTTGAATATAATGGCTTTACCTTCCATCACAGGTAAACCTGCAGATGCACCTATGTTTCCCAGTCCCAGAATGGCTGAGCCGTCTGTTATGATTGCGACAGTGTTCTCTTTCAGTGTATATTTATATACATCATCTTTGTTTTCAGCGATCCGCTTGCAGGGCTCGGCAACACCGGGGGTATAGGCAATGCTTAAGTCCCGGGTATTGTCCAGACGCACTTTGCTTGCCACTTCAAGAATCCCATGATGTTTTTCGTGTAATTGGAGTGACTCCTCTCCCAGTGAATCATCGGTTTCCATGCACGATTTTACTGTCAAATGTTTCAACTTTTACTCCCCTTTGTTCTGGTTAATTCCCTGATTTATAATTGTGAAGGCTATCTACTTATAATCTAACCACCAGGAATTTCACCCAAAACACCTAAGTAAGGTAGAGTACCTCGGTTGGCTATGAGATGAGTGAGAACTCGTTTTTATACAACACTGAGTTGATATATTGTCAATAAAAGATGGCGACACAATAAAGATCGATTATAAAGGTACTCTGGATGATGGCACAGTTTTCGACAGTTCCGAAAACCATGAGGAGCCTCTTGAATTTACTGTAGGGGCAGGTCAGGTTATCCAGGGATTTGACGATGCTGTCAGGGATATGGAAGAAGGTGAAGAAAAAGAGTTCAGACTTGAGCCTTCTGAAGCCTATGGTGAATACAACGAGGGTCTTTCCCAACCAGTACCTAAAGACAACATTCAGTCAGATATTGACGTTGAAGTTGGAATGATGTTGCTGGTAAAAACACCAGATGGCCAGGAACTTCCTGCAAAGATTGTCGAAGTAGGCGATGAGGAAGTCATACTCGATATGAATCATCCCCTTGCCGGTAAGGCATTGAATTTCAATATAGAGGTTAAAGAGATATCATCCTGATATCTCTTTTTCATCTAATTTCCTAATTCCTTTCCTGAAATTGCTGCTGCTTTTTCAACGTTTTTCCAATACATTCTAGCCAGCGAAGGCTCTGGATATTTGTAATATTAATTAATATATAAATCTATTATAGATGAAAATCCAGGAAGTAAAGGAAAAAAGTGAGTGGGGAATTATTCCCCTTTTGCCTTGTCCCTCAGGAACTTGTGCAGAATTCCACCATTTTTGCAGTAGTCCACCTCTATATTGGAATTGAGGTTTACAGTTACATTGAATGTGACTTCTTTTCCATCTGGGTCACAGGCTACAACCTCGAGTTCTTCGCCGGGCTTCATTTCTGAGATGCCCCTGATGGTGTAGGTTTCATCGCCTTTAAGTCCCAGGCTTTCTTTACTTTCACCTTCCCTGAACTGCAGGGGGATTACTCCCATTCCTACAAGATTACTGCGGTGAATCCTTTCGTAGGACTGTGCGATCACAGCTTTGACACCGAGCAATTGTGTACCCTTGGCTGCCCAGTCACGGGAACTGCCTGTTCCATATTCCTTGCCTGCAATTACCACCAGTGGAATGTTATTTTCCATGTATTTCATGGCAGCATCATAGATTGGCATCTCCTCTGCCTCAGGAAGGTAAACAGTCCATGAACCTTCCTTACCAGGCACAAGTTTGTTTTTCAGGCGTACGTTACCGAAGGTTCCACGCATCATTACTTCGTGGTTGCCCCTTCTGGAACCATAGGAATTAAACTCTTCTTCCGCCACGCCGTGCCTCATTAGGTACCTGCCTGCAGGATAATCAGCAGGAATCGAGCCTGCCGGAGATATATGGTCGGTGGTAATGCTGTCATCCACAACTACAAGCGCTCTTGCGTCCTTTATATCGTCCATATTTTTGATATCAAGCGGGAAATCCTGGAAAAATGGAGGTTCCTGTATGTAGGTAGATTCGTTGTTCCAGTCGTACAGTAATCCTTCCGGAGCGTCAAGTTCCTGCCACCGTTCAGTTCCCTGGAATACATTGGCATATTCTTTTTCAAACATTTCGGTTTTTACATATTCACCACAATACTGTTCTACCTCACCGTTTGCAGGCCAGATATCCTTCAGGTAGACCGGTTCACCGTTCGGGTCGCATGCAATAGGTTCTTTTGTGAGGTCAATATCCACCGTGCCTGCCAGAGCAAAGGCAACAACGAGCATAGGGGATGCCAGGTAATTGGCTTTTACATGGGGACTGATCCTGCCCTCGAAATTCCGGTTTCCGCTGAGTACTGATGCAACGGTCAGGTCACGGTCCTCAATTTCCTTTACTACCGCTTCATGCAGGGGTCCACTGTTCCCGATACATGTGAGGCAGCCGTAGCCCACAAGATGGAATCCCAGGGCTTCCAAGTAAGGTACAAGGCCGGCTGCTTCCAGATAGTCCATTACTGCCTTTGATCCGGGTCCAAGACTGGTTTTCACGAATGGTTTGACCTTAAGTCCTCTTTCAACTGCCTTTTTCGCAACAAGTCCGGCACCGATAAGAACTGACGGATTTGAGGTATTGGTACAGGATGTGATGGAAGCAATAGCGACGGAACCGTGGTTTAAGTCTACCTCTTCTCCTTCACATTTGATCTTCATGATCCCGCTGTGGTCGGGATGTGTTTTTTCCACAACGTTATAACCACCCTCTTCAAGCCAGCGACCGTAATCCGGATCATTCTCGAAATCTTCACTTCCCTTTTCCAGAGAGAATACATCTTTCATTGTCCTGTGGAAAGCTGCGGACATATCACTTAGCACAATGCGGTCCTGTGGTCTTTTCGGACCTGCAAGGGAGGCCTGCACCGTACCCATATCAAGTCCAAGAGATGAGGTATATTCCGGAACCGGTGCATCACTTTCTGCAAACAGGCCCTGTTCCTTGCAATATTGGCGAACCATATTCACATGTTCTTCACTGCGGCCGGTCATGCGCATGTAATCCAGTGTAACTTCGTCAACAGGGCAAAATCCCATTGTTGCGCCGTATTCAGGACCCATGTTGGCAAGGATTGCCCTGTCAGGCAGGGAAAGTTTCCTGTAACCGGGACCATAGAATTCCACGAATTTACCTACAACACCGTGTTCCCTGAGCATCTGGGTTACTGTGAGTACAAGATCTGTGGCTGTGATCCCATCTTTCAGTTCTCCTCTCAATTCAAAACCCACAACTTCAGGAATTGGCATATAGTAAGGTTGTCCAAGCATAACTGCTTCAGCCTCAATACCACCAACGCCCCATCCCAGGACACCCAGGCCATTGATCATTGTTGTATGGGAATCGGTTCCTACAAGAGTATCGGGATAGGCGACAGTTTCGCCGTTCTCTTCCCGCAGATGTACTACATTTGCCAGGTGTTCAAGGTTTACCTGGTGGATTATGCCACTTCCAGGAGGTACTACGTTGAAGTTGTCAAAAGCGTTTTGAGCCCAGTGAAGCAGTTCATAGCGCTCCCTGTTTCTCTGGAATTCATGCTTCTCATTACAGTTTCTTGCATAGGAAGTGCCATAGCAATCAACCTGTACTGAGTGGTCTATAATAAGATCTGCAGGAATTACAGGGTTAATTTCCTCCGGATTTCCACCAAGTCTTTTCATTGCAGACCTGATTGCGGCAATATCCACAACCGCAGGTACGCCCGTAAAATCCTGCAGGATAACCCTTGAAGGGATATATGGGATATCCGTTTTTGGTACATTGCCGGGTTTCCAGCCTGCAAGGTTTTTTACGTCCTCTTCAGTTACAACTTTCCCATCTGTATTCCTTACCAGATTTTCCAGTAATACCCGGATAGAATAGGGAAGGGAAGAAATTTTGCAAAGGCCATTTTCCTCAAGTTTATCCAGACGGTATATAGTACTCTTCTTACCCATGGTGTCAAGAGTATCTCTTGCTTTAAAAGAAACTGAATTATTATCCATAATTGGCACCTGTAAATATAAATTCGTTATACGAATTTTGCACGTGGTCTTATCAACCTGTTATCTGAATATTGTTCGAGACAATGTGCAATCCAGCCCGATATCCTTCCAGTGGCAAAAACTGCCGTTGCAAGTTTAGGGGGGATGTCAAGATATTTGTAGACAACACCGGAATAAAAATCGACATTCGGATATATATGTTTACCCCTATTTTGTACATATTCTTCATATGCGACCCTTTCTATATTCTCGGCAATCTCGAACCACTTCATGTCGCTTTTCTCCATTGCAATCTCACGTGCAAGCTGTTTGTAAACTCTGGCTCTGGGGTCCTATGTTTTGTATACACGGTGTCCAAATCCCATCAATTTCTCGTGTTTTTCGATTTTGTCCAGAACAAAACTTTGTGCATCTTTTGGAGAGTCAATGTTGTCAAACATATTCATTACTGCCATTCTTGCCCCACCATGCAGGGGTCCTTTGAGGGTACACAGTCCTCCAATGATGGCTGAATGCAGATCAGAAAGGGTTGATGTGATGGTTCTTGCCACAAAGGTTGAAGGGTTTAATTCATGGTCGGCACTCAGGATGAAATCAGATTCAATTATTCGGGCTTCAAGGTCTGTGGGTCGGGTTCCCCTGAGCATGTAGAGAAAATTTGCCCCATGGGATATTTCAAAATCTGGCTCAATTACTTTAAGGCCTCTTTTAAGCCTTGAAAACGATGTGACAATGGTGGGGAATTTTGCTATCATACGCATTCCTTTTCTGATATTAGCCTGTGTGTTATTTGTGTTCATATCCGGGTCACAATAGGACATGAAAGATGTAACTGTCCTCAGGGCATCCATTGCTTCTATATTGAAATTACAATATCCAAGAACCTCAATCAGATCATTTTCGATACTGCGCTCATATTTGAGAGTTCTGGAATAATATTCAAGTTCTTCATCTTCAGGAATTTTTCCATGAATCAGTAAATAAGATACTTCATCATAAGTC
>JBMCCK010000047.1:0-7077 GCA_048619255.1 Methanohalophilus sp.
TCTGCTACAAGTTGCAGGGGAAAGCCCCTTTCCTGAGGGAGGGTGACGTTGTTAAGTTTGTAGGCAACAATTATATTGTTATTGATCAGGTAATCCAGCGGAAGGGATGTAGAATAACCGTCCTTTGAATAGAAAATAACCGTGTTCGCCTCTTCTCTGACTCCGGCTTCTTCCAGCAGGGTTTGCACCGGTACACCGGTCCACAGTGCTGTAAAACGCCAGCCTTCTACACAGTCCAGCGGCACGACTTTAGAATCAGCAGGGTAGGAGGTGAGCTGCTCATAACTTATATATGTAGTTTCATTTACCATTCCACTGATTTTAAGTGTGTAAGTCTTTTTATCAATATACTGGGTTCCCTTGATGCCATTGTTGCGCTGCTCTTCAATCGGTGTAAGTTCAACACCGTCATATTCCAGTGTCTCTGTCTCATTGTCCTGCACACCGGGCTCCCCCCCTGTCAGGTGCGGGAAAGGCACACCCAACTATAAGAGAGCCCAGAAGAAGAAAAAGGATTACTGAATATTTCATGGTACCATTTCTGAATATGGTATATGCAACATATATATTACAAAAATAGGTTTTGTATGGAAATTTGGTGTGTTTTACTTGCCATAAAAAATGTAAGGAAAAGTAAGATTGTCCTCCCTCATTTATCTCTTCTCCTCAATACCATTACACCAGCAAGTCCCAGCATTCCTATGATTAACAGAGGATTTGCTGTTGGCACTTCAAAATTGGGTTGTGAATCGTGTCCAAAGTAATGACTTGGGTCTGAGTCAGTCACATTAATACCGGTGGGTGATACACCTACAGCCGTTGCCGTATTTTCATATTGACCCAAATTGGCAGTTGCATTTCTGGTCATTATCTGAGATTCACCCGGCTGTAACAATGGAATCGTGCCGATCAATCCAAGTTCATCATCGATCACTTCAATATCGGTTAGATTGACATTACCGGTATTGGTCACATTGAACTCCCATACAACTTCGTAGTTCAATCGTATGTATGGACCAGGTGCTTCATCTGCATCCTCTCCATTGGTAGATTTTTCAATATCAATACCCGGGATCACTTCAAACATGCCGGTATCAAAAGTGGTATTGATATCACCGGACTGGACTGTTATACATGAAGTATTACCCGTTGCCGGGTCCACGTCACTGTCTAAATCATCAGAACCCTGGTCATTCATGGTGAAGGCATAACCAGTCGGTAGTTCGAATCCCAGGAAATAACTGCCCGGGTTAACAGTGAAATTGTAATAGCCGCTTGCATTAGTCACGGTGTTTTCAATCAGGGAACCATCACTACAATCGTACAGACTTACATTGACATCTGCAATACCTGTTTCTCCGTTGTCCTGAATACCATTGGTATTGACATCGTTCCACACGAAGTCGCTGATCAGGGCAGGTGTATAAAGGCCGGCATCAATCGTCAGGTCTGATTCCAGCGCAGATAAATTGACACAATCGGTCCGGGCATCTGTATCGACATCACTATCTTTTGAATCATCACCCCCCTGGTCCTGCAAAGTGAACTCATAACCTGCTGGTTTTATGAATTTTACATAATACTCACCAGGGAACAGTTTGTCAAACAAATAGTTGCCATTTGCATCAGTTGTGGTGTTGGTGATGTAGGTATTATTGCAGTAGTAGAGTTCAACCGGGATGCCTGCAATTCCAGGTTCCCCGGGATCCTGGACCCCGTCAGTATCCAGATCTTCCCATACAAAATCTCCCAGAGATGCATTAACTCCGAAATAATGGCTGGGATCACTGTCATTTACTGTTTTACCATCATAATTTCCAGTTACGTTGCCCCAGTTAGAATATTGTCCCTCTATCGCATTTCCAGTTGCATTATAATACCATGTCTCTGTTATATTGAGAAAACCGTCTCCATTTGTATCTCCGTTAATATATTCCGGATTCACCCCAGATACATTATCTTTGACATTTATATCGGTAAGATTAACTGTACCGTTGTTCGTCACAATATAGACCCATTCCACAGGGCTTCCTGCAACAATCACTGGACCTTCGATAGAATCGGCATCTAAGCCATTGGTGGATTTTTCAATATTAATGCCAGGTGTATCTGAAGAAGCAATATAGCAAAAATCAACATGACTAATGTCCTTGAAGGTATAGCTGCTGCCTTGGTCAGGTCCTGGTGTGGTCAGGTTGGTGTCTGATGTGGCTCCTGAGGTGTAATTATACATATTACCACCGTCTACCCCATCCATGACAACGACTCTCATGATTTTGTATTCCGGTGTGTTGAGAGTCCAGTTCAATGCTTCATCATCTCCATCATTGTTTGCATCATAGATTGTGACATTCAACGAGATATTACCATCGCTTACTTCACGAGTACCTGGATCGACATTGCTTTCTTCTATTTTAAAAGCATGATAATCTCCACAAAGGGAAGGTCCGCTTTTGTCCACGCGTATTGGATCTACACTTGCTGCACTCGCAAACTGAACAATTACTGCTAATGCAAGTATCATCAAAATTGTTACTATGATTTTCTGTCTCATTCCGCCATCCCAATAATATATCTGGTGTCGCGACTATAAAGAGGATTAAGTACAATTAGTAAGAAAAAAAGTTACGTATTTGAAAGAATCTTCCTAAAAAAGAAATAAAGGTTTTTTTAACCTGTAAACTAGCCCTTTGTACGCAGGCAAAATCTTTACCCGCATCAACATCACCGGTACCTCTGTTAATGCTCCCACCACGGTAGCAAGGGTAGTTCCTGAAAATATTCCCAATCGTATGGTGGCGTTGCAATTGCTATCTTGCAGTGGTTGGAAGCCCCGATCATTGCTGTTGGGGCAGTATCTTCATAAGTAATACCAATTTCTTTTGAGACCACGTATCCCAGGGCAAAAATCACACATGTCTGGATAAACAGTGGTACTGCTATCCACATGATATTCAGGGGCTGTGTTATATGATCATGTCACCCTTGAAACTGAACAGAAGCACCAGTGTAACAAGTAGTGCACTGATGGTGATCGGAGTCAGCAGGTGGAGGAAATTGGTATCGAATCATTCTTCTCCTTTTGTTTTTATAATGAATTTGCGTGACAGGCAAACTGCAATAAGTGGCAGAGCAATTTATATGGCCCCGAAAGAGCCAAGGGCTTCCCACGGAACTGGAAAACTTCCTATACCAAAAAGATAGCCTTCAAGTGGGCCATAAAGTAGCAGCATTGCAAGTGAATTGCTTGCGATTATGGCCAGTGTGTGGCCATTATTGCCTCTGGCCAGATAACCCCTGACAAGCAACATTGCGGTACAGGGTGTAATACCAAGCAGGATAATTCCAGCAAAATAACTGCGCTAAAGGGGCATTCAAGCATCTTCACCCCCCATTTTGAAGCACAATAATGCCTTCACAGTAGGTTGCTCCCACGGGCAGATTTAGTCCAAGAGGCATCCTGATAAGATCTGCCGCTCCCGGACCAATGAACTGTAAAAAATAAGGTTACAGAGGAAGAACAGGGATATCGCATACATGGTGAAAGGTTTGACAGTCTAGTTTATGAAAAGCGTCAGACCGATGGATTTGAAATTTTTCCCAGTTTTGAGAACTTCATCGAAATCGATTTTCACCATGATAGGATACATCATGAAGACAAACAGATTGCTATTGGGATCGAGATTATGGGGGCACCCTTGGAATAAATAGCAAGACTATCAAGGTATATTGCAACTCCCCGGGCGAACCTGCAAGCAGGATACCGGCAACAATGCACAATCCTACTCACAGGGTCAGGTATCTTTCAAAGAAACCAAGACCTTTTGTTTCTTTTGTAATGCAGGATTTATCTTCCATTTATGTGTACTTCTGTTAGTATAATAACTATATTTCAACAAACATTGAAATATTCCCATCTGAGTATTATCAGAAAAGTTTCCACATTTCCTGCGATAGATTTATAAAAAATCATGTTATTTGTACGTTGCAATACATTGTTTGCAGGATAAGTATAATCTTTTATTCAAAATCAGTGTGCGAGAGTAGCCAAGTGGCCAACGGCGATGGACTCAAGATCCATTCTCGTAGGAGTTCGTGGGTTCGAATCCCCCCTCTCGCACCAACCCAATAAGATAGAACTTCATGAAGGATTTTACTTTTATACTTAAACCCCCTGTTTAACATAACGTTAAACTCAGAGGTTAAACATCTGGCCCAAGACGGTTTTAAACCTTAAACCACAGTTTTCAGTTCTGATAAAATCCTGTTTATGTCTTACATACCTTTCAATCAGATCATAAATGAAGTAATATTTGCCCCAAAATGCAATACAGGAAGATTGCATTCAATTGAGGCATTCCATTTTAAAACATATCACATACAGGATATTACAATCAATCTCGTCCAACTTCTGCTTTAAAAGCCTTTAGTTTGAGACTCATAACAGGGTATCCTGAATACTGGTTTTCACCAATATCTCTGTCTTCATCTATTATCCGGACATTGAATCCAGCATCTTTTATAATCTCCAGATAGTCATCTTTCAGCAAAGCACCCCCTATACAGGCACATATAAGGTCTTCATCATTCCTTTGCTCGGGGGTTAAGTCATTCAGAAGAACCATATCTGAAACATACATCCTCCCATCATTTTTGAGAACACGGTATGCTTCCCGGAATACCTTAGATTTGTCAGGTGCAAGATTGATTACACAGTTGCTTATAATGACATCAACAGAACCCGCTTCAACAGGTAAAGACTCGATATCCCCCTGCCTGAATTCTACATTATCCAATTCATACTTCTCAGCATTCTTTCTTGCTTTTGCAACCATATCTTCTGTCATATCCACACCAATGACTTTACCGGTTTTACCCACCTTCCTTGCAGCGATAAAACTATCAAACCCTCCTCCTGAACCAAGATCAAGAACGCTATCGCCTTCTTTTATCTCACCGATTGCGGTGGGATTTCCACATCCGAGTCCCAGATTGGCTGCAGAGAATGATTGTGTATCTTCAGATGAATAGCCAATCGATCTTGATATATCTTCCTTTGTGAGATCGCCGCAGCAGCCACATCCCTGCACAACATCCAATGCAATTTTTCCGTATTTCTCCTTTACAACTTTTTTCTTAGCGTCTGCTTCTGCTGCATTATCAGAACAGCATGAATCTAATTTTTCAATTCCGCAATTTTCAAGTTTGTCTTTCATATTATCATCCATTATGCTGTAAATTACATATCTGCCATCTTTTTCATACTTCAGGATGCCCGCTTCACAAAGTATTTTGAGATGCCGGGATACAGTGGTTTGATCCTTGCCTGTAATTGCTGCAAAATCACATGCACAATGATCATGCTTTAGCAAGCATCCTATTATTGTAAGGCGCGTTTGGTCCCCCAATGCTTTGAAGAATTTAGCCTTTTCATAAAGCATCATTTGTATATATGTGCATTTATGCATATTTAAGTTTTTTGGGATTATCACTTTGTCCGAAAACAATTAGATATATGCTAGAGATACCAAATTCCCAACAATTAGCAGAAGGTCTGAAAATGGGATTTAAATGTGCAATATGCTCAAAAGAAGAAAACTCTCTTCTGAAGGTAAATCATGTGAAATTAGGAGTTATAAAAATCTGTGAAGATTGCTGGTCTGAAGAATATAATAAAGGCAACTTGCTCTCTTTAAAGAGTGGATGCGACTGTTGCAGATAATCAGAGGGGTTCACTGAACACAAAAAGAAGTGGAGTAGAGATTGAAGTGATTCATATCGAACAGGCATTGATAAGAGTCAAGAACCAAAGACTGAGGTTTGCGTCCTTTTAAGGGATTTACTCATTGTTTCTAAGGAATCCATGTATTTTTGGATTATCTATGACATTTTTATCTGTAATAATAATTGTATAATGAAATTAGCAAATTAGGCCATCAATCCTCATTAATTAGAGAATCTCATACGGTTGCTATCAAAAAAAGTAAAGGTCGGAACTGATACAGTTACACTTTTGCAATATCGATTCTTATCTTTCCCTTATCTGCCATCCTTAGCAGGAGTACGTTAATGCTCTGCTGCGACAATCCCAGTTTACCGGAGAGCTCCTCTATGTCTTGGGTTTCTTCCAGTGCTTTCAAAAGGTCTTCACTGGTCCTATCCATCCATTCCTCGAGTGCATCTGTAGCTTCTCTGCATCCATAGCAACCTAAACTCGAATTTAGTTTTCCTGTCACAAAGGGGATCACGGTCGAATCCACACATGTTGCCTGGAATACGGCTGTATTGAACTCCAATCTGTTTCCAGTTTCATATATGGATGCAAGCGATAGCCACATCAGCTGCTCTGGCAAGGCTTCGATCACAACAATATCCGGTTCTACTTCGATGTCCTCAAGAGGACTTAGCAGAACTGCTGCATATTTCCCTTGCTCAAGCCTGGTCATTCCTTCCATGGCGTTTCTGCCAGCATCAAGGCTATCGAACAAACCCATATTGAACAGCATCTTTCCGGAAGAGAGCATTTCGGGGAGGGGTTTCAGGCCAAAGGCAGCCGCAGAGGCAGGACAGGATATGTTCTCAGCAGTTATCAACACTTTTTCCCTCTGTCCGGCCCTCATAAGAGCCTGGCAATATCTGGATTTTGTTGCGCCATCATGACCTGTAAAATCCACCACTTCTCCGGCTTTCAGGAATTTGACTCCCACCGGCTCTCTTTGAAGATTCAATGTATCTTTAAGCTCTTTTGCAACATTTGCCATTAGGAATTGTCTCCTATTTTATCTTTAATTCGTGCACACATTGTTCCTGAACTCTCTTTTTCAGCAAGCTGCTCCATATCTTTGCAAACAAGAGCATGATGTTGGCTATTTTTAGCCATCTGCTGGATGATCCCCTTGAACAGAGGATCTGCGATGTTCAGATAGTAAAAAACCCATTGGTCTTCCTTCTTGCCTCTTACAAGATCAAGATCTCTCATTTTTGCAAGATGACGGGAGACTTTGGGCTGGGGCAGGTCCAGTGTCTGGCATATCTCACACACACAAAGTTCTCTTTGATTCAAAAGCATGAGAATTC
>JBMCCK010000048.1:0-7074 GCA_048619255.1 Methanohalophilus sp.
CTATGATGAAATAGTGGTAGATAATTCCATTTTTGCGCCGGAATGTATGCTGCTCTACGGAATCTCCTCCATAGCGCATGTCCTCTCTGCCAAAAGCCTCGAATATAAGTGTCCCTCCCGGTTTCAACACATCCATGATCTGGTCTGCGGCCTGCTTTCTTTCCGCCTCGAAAAGGTGCTGGAGCACTCCCTGGCACAGGACTATATCAAAAAAAGCGTGTGGGAAAGGCAGATCGGTAATACTTGCTCTGCATACCGATAATTCTGTTTTTTCCCTTAATCTCAAAAGAGCATTCTGTGAGATGTCGCATCCTACTGTAGTATATTCTCTTGAAAGAGAATGGGAGTATCTCCCGTGACCACAACCTGCATCAAGTATAAGCTCTCCTCCCTCAAGTTCCTCCTGCAGGGAGGATATATCCAGAGGTCCTGCCCACCGGACATGGCGGTATTCCTCTTCCCAGGCGTTGAAATGTTCGAAGGCCATGTCAGGGCCTGTAAACTGCGGCTTCCCTGAAGCGTTTGATCAGGAAATTTTTCTCCAGGGAGGAAAGGAACCATCCGGCTTTCGGCCCGGAAGCCTGCCCCAGCAGGGATATGTAGAGGGCTTTGAACAGATCCTTCGGGCCGATGGTAAATTCCTCTCCAAGTACTTTCTCCATCTCCCTGTGCAGCCTGCCTCCTTCTTCCTTTGCGGAATAGACAAGATTGTGATAATCAGAGCCATCAAGTTCTGCGCTTTCTTCCAGTACATCGGCAAGTGTGGTCAGGAATGCTCGTTGTTTGTCAGAAAGGGTAGCTGCAAGTTCAGGCAGTTTCTCCTGAACACTGAATTTTGCGAAGGGAGGCGCATACATATCAAGCCAGTTGCCCACATTATCGGCGAGCTGTTTTATGCATTCCGTATTTTTGGTATCGTAACCTGCCCTTTCCACGATTTTCAAGATCCTGTCGAAATCCCCGTGAGCTACCTGGTGGATGGTTGTCATGTGCTTGAACGGGATATCCGTATGACACAGGCCGCTTGCATGGGACAGTTCCTTTACACGCCTATCATATTCGGATGTCCCGCCTGTCTGATGGAGTTTTTCATACTGGTCTACAAGGGTGAGCAGGGGTTGTGCAGGGTCAAAACGGATGTGTTTTTCGGGTTTTGTCCGTATAATTAGATATCTAAGAACTTCCGGGGGGACAACTTTGAGCATATCTGCAATGGATACAACTATCCCGGTGGATGAGGACATCGCTCCTTCCTTGCCCAGCATGATCCATTCATAGACGATGGGATGTGGGGGTTCGCAGTCAAAGATTTCCCGGGCGATACGTTTGCCGGTGTCATAGGAACCGCCCCTAGAGGCATGGTCCTTGCCGAAAGGCTCTACGGTCACGCCGAGGATCTGCCAGCGGGCAGGCCAGTCCACACGCCAGGTAAGTTTCCCGCCACCCTGCATGGGTACCGTGCCACTGTGGCCGCAGGAACAGGTATAATCCACTGTTTCTTCCCTTTCATCAAAACCCGTAACCTTTGTGGTATTGATCTTTCCGCACTCCATGCAGATTGGGTTGAAAGGATTCCAGTCATCAGTAGGTTGCCTTCCGGAAACCTTTTTCAGGATTGCTGCAATCTCATCTCTCTTTTTCAGGGCAGTTTTAATGGCCTCGTTATACCTGCCTGATTTGTACAGTTCATCTGCCAAATAGACTTTAGGCTTGATTCCCAGCCGGTGCAGGGATTTCAGGAAAGGTTGCAGGAAATGGTCTGCATAATTCTTGCATTCTCCACAGGGGCAGGGGATTTCGGAGAGGGGTTTGCCCACATGTTCCTCATAACTTTCATCCAAAAACGGATAGACCTTTCTCAAAGGGTCGTAGGTGTCTGCAATGTAGATCAGCTCTGCGTTTGCATCCTTATCCAGTAATGCGCGATATGCAGCATCGGCTGTCACAACTTCCCGCATGTTCCCGACATGGATATGACCGGAGGGGGTGATACCGGTGGCAACGAGGTGTGTGTTTCCTCTTTCAAGGGCTTCTTCAGCAACAACGTCTGCCCAGTGTATGATTTCTGTCATTATGTTCACCGATAATGATTTTATTCAAGAATTCTATGATTATGTGTCTTTCTAAAGGTGTCATATTTTAAATGGATATCTGTAGGCATCGAAATTTATTTATCAATAAGCCCCTATCGGAAAGCCATGATTCCTTCCAGGGCGTTCCTCACAAAGGGAACAGGTGTCCACCGAGATAAACTGGCTTCCTTTGAACTTGCTTTAAGGGCTGCGGGTATTGAAAAATATAATCTTGTGAGTGTTTCCAGTATCCTTCCCCCAGGTTGCAGGATGATTCCAAAAGATGAGGGTCTTGAATATCTCCGTCCCGGAGAGATCGTCTATTCCGTACTTGCCCGCAACCAGACCAATGAAGCTCATCGTCTGGTAGCCTCGGCAATAGGCACCGCGGTACCTGTGAATGAGGATAATTACGGATACATTTCAGAACATCACTCCTTCGGGGAAGATGAGGATACAGCAGGGATGTATGCAGAGGATATTGCTGCCACAATGCTAGCAACCACCCTG
The DNA here is from genome assembly GCA_048619255.1 of Methanohalophilus sp. Taxonomy (GTDB): domain Archaea; phylum Halobacteriota; class Methanosarcinia; order Methanosarcinales; family Methanosarcinaceae; genus Methanohalophilus. The sequence continues at coordinate 2,583 of JBMCCK010000048.1, forward strand.
GGCATTGAGTTTGATGCTGATTCTGCCTGGCAGGAAAGAGAACAGCTCTATCGGGCCAGTGGCCATATTATCAATACTTCTCATTTCTGCCAGACCGCCAAAGGTGACAGAAACGGCCTCTGGACAACCGTTGTGGCTGCTATGGTATTTGTGGAGTAAGTCAATCAGTAAGTTCTGTGATGATTTCTTCCAGATCGCAGAAGTCAGACCTGAAATTATAGGCCCCGGCATTTATGAAAGTAATCGGATCGCCAATTTGCGGCCTCTTTTCTAGATAAACACGGTACCTGAACAGGTCCATTGAGCAGGGTGTACAACCTTTGATCACATAGGCTTCTCCTTCATTACTGCTGACCTCATTCTCCACACGCAGTTTTACAGGTACCAGGATTGCATCCATATCACTGTTGTAAACGGAAGCATTCACGATGACATTGTCCTCATACACCGCCATCACACGAGTTACCAGTTTGCCGGCAGGTGCAGCGATATACCTCCCCGGTTCAACCATGAGGGATATGTCCCTTTCATGCAACCATTTCCTGAAATCTGTAATTCTTTTGAAAATGCCTCCGATGACATCAGCATTACTGTTGGCATAAACCGAAGGCAGCCCTCCCCCGATATTGAGAATGTCTATGGTCTCCAGTGTTTCAGGGGTGATTACATCCTCAATATCCCGCTGCAGTTTCCACTCGCTCATGTTCTGGGTCTTCCTGTGGAAATGTATGCCAAGCTTACCGATATTAGGGCTGTCCACCAGTTCGCCAATACGTCGGTTTATGGTTGCAGAAGGCATACCAAAGACAAAATAGCGTTCAGTACGGATGGAATTTTCCCGTAGTTTGAGCCTGAGCATAAGGTTGACCTTGCGGTTGGTATTCTCAAGGGTTGCAAGCAGGATGTCCAGGTCGTGCTCGTTGTCCAAAATGAAATTGCGAATACCCCTGTAGTAGAGCTCCTTTGCCTGAGCACTGCTCCATCCCTGTGCCAGAAATACCACCCTGGATAGGTCTCGTATATTTTTCAGCTCGTTTTCCATATGGACGCTGAAAAGACAATCTGTCATCTCTTCAAGTACGGATGTGATTTTGGGGTTTGTCTTGGAACTGTATGAGACAATGTCAGCTATATCCTCCACCAGATCATACTGCTGCATAATAACTTTTTTTGAAATAATGAATTTGGGTTCAGGGACAGTCATTTTATAAGTCTCTTTATTTGTTTTCTATATTCAGTAATCCTTCTTCGTACAGTTCATCCAGTGCCCGTGTCATTGCCATGGGGAAGGTTATGCTAACATCACCGATAACTGTGGCAATATCACTTTCGTCCTTAACCTTGCCCCATGATTTTGCTTCACTTGTATTGGCACCGGACATGCTGCCGGAAGTGCGGTGGGCGGTGGTCATGTATACAGCGTATTCCGCCCCTCCGTTGAGCAATGTAGCAAGGATTGCATGATGTTTGGATATTGAACCGCCCAGGGCGATCACCCCTTTCCTGTCATCATAACTGCTGGTAAGGAGAATGTTGCCGAAATCCTTCACAACGTCCACTACGAAATCAAGGTTTTCCTGCTGGAAAAGATACAGGTGGAACCCGAAAGCACCATCAGTTATGGCGGGACAGAAAACAGGCACATCATTCTTTGCTGCCTGGTAAAGGATTGAGTTTGTGTCATCCAGAAGCAGGCCTATTTCCCGCAGCATCTCTGATACAGACCATCGTTTTTGCTTTGCATAGAGTTTCCTGAGGATATCCGTGATCATATCTTCGAAATTCATGTAACTTTGATTCTGGATAAGGAGATTACCAACCCGGTTAATTCCTCTCTCATGGAGTTCCACATCGTCGGTATTGAAGGTGCCGATGGAGAAAACTTCCCCGGTAGCCTTCATTATATCTTCTTCAAGGCCCCCGACTGTTGTAACAAGTACATCTGCAATTCCCAATTCAATGAGCTGGGCAAAAAATCCTCTCAACCCGGAAGTAACCATGTTAGAGGTAAATGTAAGGAAAATCTTTGCTGAATCCTTTTTCATCTTGACTATTACTTCGGAAGCCCGATGCAGTTCTACACTCTGAAAACCCACATTCTCATAGGAATTAACGAGTTCTGACACTCTCATGTCTTTTTTCCAGTGGAGATCCTTTACCTGAACCATTGTATATCACGACTTTTGGGAAATTATTCATGTTCTTATTCACTTAAAAAGCTGTTCGGCATTTGTGTACAGGCGTTAAATATATATTTATAGATTCTCTACTTCCCTTTCGCATAACCTAATATAATATGTATTCTAATTTCCTCTGGCAGTGGGTCTTTTATGCATACCGAGAGAACCGAAGAATATCTGGAAACCATACAGGGTTTAATCAACCGCACCAGCTCCCCGGCCAAGAACAAGGATATAGCAAAGGAACTCGACCTCGCTCCGGCAACAGTTACCGAAATGATACAGCGCCTCTCGGATGAAGGTCTTGTGACTCATGCCCCTTATCGCGGGGTTGAATTAACCGAATCCGGAATAATACAGGCTAACAATCTTCAGCGAAAACATCTGGTGCTAAAGAACTTTTTCACCAGGGTACTTGATATAACTGAAGAAGTAGCGGACCAGGAAGCCTGTGCGCTGGAACATGTTATGTCAGATGTTGTACTTGAAAGAATGTGCTCTTATCTGGCAGAAAAAGGTCTTTGCGATATTTCTGAAACCTCTCTGCCTTCTAAGTGTAGTTTGAGCAGGGATCACTATATTTCTCTTGTAGAAATGAATGAAAAGACCAAAGGAAAAGTGGTAATGGTTGCCCTGCCAAAAGAGACCAAGGATAGACTCACATCACTGGGGATGGTTACAGGTGAGGATATTGAAATCAAAAGAAAACAGAAACAGGGATGTATTTCTATAATTACCAAGGGTACGGAAATAGCTCTGGGAAATGAAGTGGCGGAAAAAATATTTGTAAAACCTGCAGAAAACGACCACAGACAGCGGAGACGTGGTAATCATTCCTGATTCTTGCTGCGGGGCAGCCGAAAAACGAATGCATGACGGCGATCATGACATGACAATTGCCTTTGTTGGCAATCCCAGCGTAGGTAAAAGTGCTTTTTTTTCCAGGGTCACCGGAGTGGGTGTCATGGTTTCCAATTATCCGGGAACCACAGTGGAAATGGCACGTGGGACTGTAAAGATTGGCCAGAAGAAGATAGATATTGTGGATTTGCCGGGTATTTATTCGCTGGGTACTTCCACAGAAGATGAACGGGTCTCAAAGGAATACCTGTTGCGTGAATATCCCGATGTAATCGTAAATGTGGTGGATGCCACACGACTGGAACGTAACCTGTATCTTACCCTTCAAATACTGGAACTCGGGGTGCCCGTAGTAATTGCTCTCAATCAGCTGGACGCTGCTAGGGAAATGGGTATTGATATTGATGCTCCAAAGCTCTCCCGGATATTGGGTGTACCTGTTGTACCTACTGTTGCCACCAAGGGAATCGGGCTTGATGAAGTCCTGAAAGAAGCAGTTGCCCCATCCCTTTCACCAGAAGGGCGAATCCATGTTCACTATGACAATCATATAACTAACGCTATCAATGATCTTGATGTGGATTTTCCTGATACGGCCTCTGTAATAAAATTGCGTGCTCTTGAAAATGATGCTGATTTTGTACGCATGTGCTGCAGGCCTCATGAAGCAGACCTGCTTCTATCAAAAGCTTCAGAAATGGCTTCAGAAATCGAAGATGTCCACGACATGGCGATTTCAGATACCATGGCAAGAGACCTCTACGGCGAAGCCGGACAGATTGCAGACTCTGTCCTGTCAATTGTGGAAAAGGACACTTCTCTAAAGCATCGTATTGATGACATGCTCACATCTGAATATGTGGGTGTCGTGGGTCTTGCAGCGGCTCTTTTACTGACTTTCCTTCTGGTTTTCAGGGTTGGGGGATTTCTGGAAGAGGGAATTGTCCATCTTTTTGAAACCTACCTGATAGCTCCGGTTGAAGCGGAGCTTGCAACAAGCAACCCTATTGTGCGCAATGTAATCATCTATTCCCTGCTGGGCATAGAGGCCGGATTTGCCATTGCAATTCCCTACATAGGGATATTTTATATCATCCTCTCTGTTTTCGAGGATTCGGGTTACCTGACCCGAGCAGCCTTCCTGCTGGATAACCTTACTCACAGGATGGGGTTGCATGGCAGGGCAGTAATTCCCCTGGTCCTGGGACTGGGGTGTAATGTACCGGCAATCATGGCTACACGTGCATTGAATACATTGAGAGAGAGGCGGATTGCTTCAACTCTCATAGCCCTTATCCCCTGTTCTGCAAGGACTGTTATTATTCTGGGACTGGTAGGTACCTTTGTGGGTTATTGGGCTGCGGTATCAATCTATGTGTTGGAGATCTTCATAATTTTCATTACCGGCTGGATACTGGGCAGGGGTCTTCCTGGGGAGAGGACCGGATTTA
>JBMCCK010000049.1:0-7047 GCA_048619255.1 Methanohalophilus sp.
TCACACGATCCCCAGTGGGAAAGGGAAGGTTTGCGTGTTGTGGATATCCCAAACGTATGAGGTGGGTAGATGGCAGAAATCAACGTAATTCAAAATATCGGCGTTTCCGGATTCATATTCTGCACCTTGTTGCTTATTCTCCCCTTTCTGGTAAGTTACTATTTCAAATTGGGTATCATAAAGAAAAGTATCATTATCGTATTGCGGATGTCTTTCCAGTTATTCCTGATAGGTCTTCTACTTACCATAGTTTTTGATATCAATAACCCATTTATTAACGTTTTGTGGGTATTTGTAATGTTGTTCTTTGCGACATATACCATACTTGAAGGAACAGATTTCAAGACAGGCCCCTTTCTTCCCACAATGTTAATCCTTTTTTCCATTGCAAACATACTGGTTCTGTTTTATTTTACCAGTTTTATCATAAAACTTGATGATATTTTTGAGGCTCGCTACCTCATCCCCATTGCAGGTATGCTTATGGGTAACTCCTTGCGCGCAAATATTGTTGCATTGAATGATTTTTATCATGATGTAAAGAACAATGAGCAACGCTACCTGTACAGGCTTTGTGTTGGTGCATCCAGGAAAGAAGCCCTGTTTCCCTATATGCAAAGGAGCATGCTATCATCTCTCAAACCGACTCTTGCCAACATGGTAACTATGGGTATAGTATTCCTGCCGGGGATGATGACCGGTCAGATATTGGGTGGAGTGAATCCTATACTGGCCATCAAATACCAGATAACCATCATGGTAGCTATTTTTGTAACTACTGTGTTAGGTGTTCTGGTTTGTGTGGTTGTAGTCGTGGAGAAAGGCTTTGATGATTATGATTTGATGGTTGAAGATATTAAAAAAGTTTAATTAACAGGCTCTGTAGAATTCCTCATTTGAATAATTACTGAAATAGAAGTTCTCCTCTCTATTATAAATTAATAACTTGAATTTGACCACTTTCACCTGATTTCTGTATTTTGTTGTCTTCAGTTCTTTCTCCTAGCTCCTTTTTCTAAAACAGAGAACATCGTTTCTAAAAGGTTTCTGTAATGGTAGATGTCTTCATCAGCTTCATCTCTCATTTGAAGATTTCTACAGGGCCAAAAATTATTTGTCCTTTAAAATGAACCTGTAATTGGTTACTTATTGTTATGGGAATAGCAGTCAAACAGGTGGGGACAATGAAAATAAACGTTGTATTTTACAGCCTTTACGGGCACGTTTACAGGATGGCGGAAGCAGTTGCTGAGGGTGCCCGGGAAGTAGAAGGTGCGAAAGTCGGAATTTATCAGGTAGCGGAGACTCTTAGTCCTGAGATTCTGGAGAAAATGGGGGCGTTAGTGTCTAAAGAGAGCTTCGGACATATACCTGTTGTAAGCATAGATAATCTTGTGGAAGCTGATGCTGTCATCTTCGGGACTCCAACTCGTTATGGGATGATGACTGCCCAGATGCGAACATTCCTTGACAGCACTGGCAGTATCTGGGCGCAAGGTGCACTTATAGGCAAAGTTGGCAGTGTCTTTACATCCAGTGCTACCCAGCATGGGGGTCAGGAATCGACCATACTCAGCTTCCACACAACCTTGCTGCATCACGGGATGGTGATTGTGGGTGTTCCTTATTCAGAGGTGAGACAAACAACCCTTGACGAAATATCAGGTGGCAGTCCTTATGGAGCTTCAACTATTGCGGGCAACGGGCCTGATACCAGGCATCCGAGCGAGAACGAGCTTGGAATTGCACGTTTCCAGGGTCGGCATGTGGCAGAGATTACACGAAAGCTTATAGATGAATGATTTCTGTAAACTCAAAGATGTTCCGGTATTGTGATACTGAAATCAGGTGCGATGAATGGGTTATGGGGCCCTGGAATAGGGTCAATGAATAAAGGAGCAATAAAAGAAGAATTTATGGAAGATTTGGGTATAACGCAATATACTTCCGGGGTTGGGAGTGTTTTATACGGTGATAAACTCTTTGAAGGATGGATTGTAGATTAATAATTATACGTCAAAAAAGTGAAAGGAAGTTATTTTCCTTTCCTTTTTTCCTTGGCAAGTTTCTTTTTGGCATCTTTGTCGCCGCTGGATGCTAATTCTTCCAGTTTTGCCAGTTTATCTCTCTTTGCACCTTTTTTTCTGTCTAAATCCTTTTTCGACATTGCCATTATCAGATACCTTCGTTGCATTTTCTTATGCAGCAGTATCATTTCGGTTTAAACACTATTTATGAGTTTCTATAAAATTGGCTTTGTGGAAAATCTGTACTTCACGTATTAATCACAGAGAACACAGAGAAAGCGAAGATCCTTTTTGAATACTATGTTCTATGTAGTTATAGTTGCATTTTCATGAAGATTTTTACAAAACCAGGCAATACTAAGTATATAGTAAGCATCTTATATATACAATGGTGCCACAAATTATATATAGATTATGAGTTTATTTGAGTCCTGGGAAGATTTGATTTCATAAGGGGTAAAATATGATTATTGATATGCATACACACTCTTTCTATTCTGATGGTACACTTTCACCTGATGATCTGGTTAAGGAAGCGGCTGAAGTGGGACTGAAATGTATCTGTCTTACAGATCATGATACGTTGGATGGTGTTCTTTCGGTTAGTGAAACTACTTCACGATATGGTGTTGAATTAATTCCGGGGGTGGAATTGACAACCAGATATGCGGGAATGAATTTTCATATACTAGGTATGGGCATTGATGTTAAAGATACTAAATTAAAAACTGTGCTTGCAAAGATGTCGGGTGAAAGACTTGGGAGGGCAAAAACGATGTCCTCTCTTCTGAGAGAGCATGGTTGGGAAGTTGATGTATCTTCCTTTTCCTGTTCAAAAGGTACGGTTACCACACATGATATTGCAAAAGCGGTAACAAACAGGGATGTTTCATCGTTTGATTTTCATAATGAATGGTTAAGTTCGGATTCCCCCTGTGTTGTGGGTACTTCTTCGATGCCTGTTAAAGATGCTATTTCCATAATACAAAAAGCAGGTGGTAAAGCAGTATGTGCTCATCTTTTGAGAACACTTGGAGAACAAGGTCAGGTTGATTGCCTTTTGAAAATTGCTTCAGATATGGTCGATATGGGTATTGATGGCTTTGAAACATTTTACGGTCAAAGCAGCATGGTTAATGTGTCTATTATGAATTCAATAGCTGATCGATATGGTCTTTTAAAAACAGGTGGTTCGGATTATCATGGACCGGGTCATAAAGGTAGATGTCCTCTTGGTCAGTATTATTCTTATGGGTTTGATTATGATCAGGAGAAAGTGTTACAGAGTGTGCAGGTAAGGCCACTGCTTTCCTGTATTCCATAAAATTTAAAGTCGCCTTATTCCAAGTTCTTCGGCAAGGTCATGAACTCTTTCTATGGCCTGCTTCCCGACACCATTTTTCTTCATCCGATCGATACGCTCCTCTGTAGATATGCGTTTTGTTCCCTTCACAAGGTTATCCGCATGAGCAACTATTTTCTCTTCCATGGAGAGGGGCACATAATCCTGTGATGGTAGTCCCATCTCTTTTGCTTCATCTGCAGGGATGCCTGCACCAATATGGTTCCTTATAATAGCTATTAGTTTTTCATCAAGGCCCAGTTCAGTAGCACGCCGGCTACCGGCATCTGCATGCATGATATCGTGTGTGGTACCTCTTCCGATATCATGTAAAAGCCCGCCGATTCTGACGAGTTCGATATCGACATCATAGCCTCTTTTTTGAAGCCTTACTGCAATCTCTTCGGATGCCCTTGATACTTCAATGCAGTGCTGGATTACTTTTTCAGAACATCCTTCGTTTTTGAGTAGCAGTATTGCATCCCTGTAAGAGATCATTGCTCAACTTTCCTGCAAGGCAGTAAGTCTTTTTTTTAGTGTCTCAACCATTTCCGTATTTTCCTGGAAGGTCAGGTCTTCACCACATACCGGACAAAGAAAATGGCAGTCAGCTGCATTGTTGAACAGAATCCTTATGCATCCTTCCGGGCAGACATAAAATACGTTATCTTCTTCAAAATCCAGACGAGCCTGAAGGTTCTTAACGAGTTTTTTCTTTTCTTTTGTCAGCTGGGTGTCTATGTCCTCCATGTCAAGTTGCCAGAGGTATGTCAACCAGCCGCTGCTTGAATCCCTTTCACGGCGACATACAGCGAGTTTATTCTCATTCATTATGAATAGGTTTCTTCGAACAATATTCAATAACACACCCGTAGCTTCTGCTATTTCCTCGTCGGTGACTTCACCTTCGGGCATGTTCTCAATCATTGTGATTCCTTCTTCTCCAAGCAGCTGTATCAGGTATCCTCGTACTACAGGGTCATTTAAATCTATCAATTGATCGCCTCATGGAAAGGAATTAGTAATAAGTAGAGTTTACGTTGTCTGCCTTTCATTTTATTTATAGTTATGGGATTTCATTACATTATCTTATGCAGCATTTTTGCCTGTTCTTTCATATGTCCAATTACATCGCTTCTGGAATTACCTTCTGCCAATATCGAAACAACCGGCTCATCTGGGAATGCCTCATATCCGGGTTTAGGGATGTCTGCAAAACTTTCCTTTCCAAAGGCTTCAGATATTTGTTTGCTGACAGTAACCGGTTTTCCAGAAGCATACAGTATAGTTCTTCCGCCCCACCGCTGGTATTTCGGTTTTTCTGGCAACATCCCCTTAAATGCATCTACATGAGCCTGGAATAGATTGATTCCTGTTGCAATTTCCACACTATCCAGACTTCCCTGGAACCTGGCATTTATTTCCAGTATCACAGGTCCCTTCTCCGTAATTATGAAATCCATTCCATTGGAACCTTTCAGTTCAAAGTATTTACATAATTTTTCGCAGATTCCAATCATTTCCTTTTCATAGGGTGTCTGCATGGGAGTAATATTTCCACAATAGGCAAATGGTATGTTGGTAAGCCAGGGAACTCCAATAAGTTGCTCATTAACAGCAATTGTAGTAGCCTGTTTTCCATCACTTATCATGGAAACACTCGCTGCAGTGCCGTGTATGACTTCTTGCAGAATAAGTTCATCCGGTTTGAAATTTCCGGCTTTGAATAGATTGCCAATCTGATATTCCAGTTCATCTTCACTGGTTACTATTTTATTGAAAATTCCCCCGCCCCCAATTGCTGGTTTGAGAATCATTGGGTTGTTTATTTTGGGAGGGCTAGTGGCGACATAGGTTTCAGGATGGGCGATATCAAGTTTTTGTAATTCTTCTGCAAAATATTTTTTATTCGATACAATTTCCATATGCCTTACAGAATTATTCAGGACCGGGCAATCAAAGATTTCCCTCTCAAGATTTTCAAACCCCGAGCCCAGAACAACTCCGTCAAAATCCGTTTCGAAATTGTCCATTATACGGACAATTTCTCCCCTTTCCACTTCATGGATATCTTCTTCCATCAAAGCATGGCATTTACAGGTATTATATTCCAGATCCCGATCACAAAAAGCATCTATTGCATATACATTATAACCTGCCCTGCTTGCAGAACATGCAATATTCCTGCTGCTGTATCCAATTACCAGGATATTCTTCATGCTTTAGGCTCTTCAGGGATAGGTATCATACCATATTCGGTCTTGAGTACCGGAATTTCCTCTCCCTCACTGGCAGTCAGGAAGAAGGGTTTCTTGAGAGTTACTGTCTGGTAGTTTGTTGGATCAAGTACCATTATGGCATTATTTTCAATTGCCACAAGTACAGCCCGTTTTGAATCATTGTATACCCCCAGAAACTCGGCCTTTTCGATATCTTCTATGGATGCAATAACTTTTTTGCCGGTTTGCAGGTCTATACATTTGGCTTTCTTATCACAATTTTTTATCTGCAATACCTGATTATTAAAATAGAGGATATCTCCGGGAACATATTTTGGCAGGCGTACCGCATAGGATACACGATAGAGCTCCTTACCATCCCGCTGGCTGAAGAGGGATGGGGATTCCTGATGCTCTCCTCCAAGTTTGGATGTTATAATTTTACAGATCTGCCTGCAGGCTCCGGATGAGCCGATATAGTAATCTGTTCCTTCCTTTGATGAAGACATGTTTGAAATAAAAGCCAGTCTGTCCCCTTTTTTCTCCATCCTTATCAGAGTATCGCGGACCAGGTGGTCACATTTTTTCTTTTCATTATCTGTAGGATTTCTGTTACTTGCCCTAAGTTGGATGATTCCTTCATAATAACCGGCAGCTATTCTGCTGCATGCATCACAGACGCTACGTTGGACACGGACCTCAGTTGTAAGTTTTTCTTCCAAAGGCATGCCGTAGATTTCTGCCTGAATATAAACATTAACAATATACTGGTAGGGAGTCAGTTTTTGAGGTTCAAATCCAAGTTCAATTATGTCTGCATTTTCATGAAGCAACAATTCGCTTTCAACTTTCTCGAGTACTGTATTTGTATCGTGTTTTGTATCTGTCCACTGCCCTTTTTCGAATTTGGAGCCACATCTGGCACAGATCTGTATGCTTATGACCGGGTCTAATTCGGCCAGTTTGAACTGTTTGAAAAAACAGTTCTTGCATACATTTTCATAAAGATTGTGAGTAGTATTGCCACATTTAGGGCATATGAGTTCTTTCATTAGCCGCTGCATTTGACGTTGTGTTGTATATTAGTCTTTTGGATATATTGTTGAGATTTCTGTTTCAATACCCAGTTATTAGGCTCTGTAGAAATCCTCATTTGAATAATTACTGAAACAGAGATTGCCCTGTCTATATTATGGATTAGGAACTTGAACTTAACTTCTTTGACCTGATTTCTGTATTTTGTTGCCCTCAGTTCTTCCCTATACTTCCTTTTCAAAACAGAAAACATCGTCTCTACCAGGTTTCTATAATGATAGATGTCTTCATCAAATTCATCTCTCATTTTTCGACGGTATACCATTAAATCACAGATTTAATGGGAGTTTCAGATTTTCAATCTGGAACATTTTCCCTTGATTCTTTTCCTTTTTCTGCATCTTACAGGTATGATGGCTTCTGC
>JBMCCK010000050.1:0-7044 GCA_048619255.1 Methanohalophilus sp.
TGTTCGGGGTTATCAAACCATTACACCGGTTACCCCGGCCAACAGAACCATCATCACCCATTTCCGCAGACGTGCCTGTTACCGTCAGGAAGATACAGCCACAACCACCCCCGGTATTATCGGCAGCATTGATATAGGCGTTGACATCCCTGTCGGTATATTTGCCAGCAAGATCCAGGATATAATCCTTCATCTGCTCCTTGAAACTAACATAGGCATCCATATCATCAACATATTTGTCAACCATTCCACAGCAAACAGTCAGGGAAATATCATCTTTATCCCGCAATCCCATGACCTTGATGTCTTCTCCTATTGCAGGTAATTTTCCTTTCAAATCACCTATAAGCTGCTTTTCGGTATCATAGACGATACGCTCAAGTTCGGAAAATGATGCATGCCCAACACCAAAAGATGTGTCATTGGCAGTAGGAACTTTTTCCCGGTCAAAAACATCTCTCAGATCAGAAGAACCCGTACCGAGTTTGCAGTCAAGGATAATATCCCTTTCAAGATCAAGATTTGCAATATTATTCCTCAGGTAATCACGTGCTGCCGAGAGAGCCACTGTTTCAGCCGGGATTTCCACACCATTAAATTCCTTTGTAGCCCGCCCCACAAGAAGAGTATAGATTGGCTTGATGACCTCCCCACCTCCAAAGGCAGGAGAAGAACGACCTGCAACAATCTGGGTTTCATCTGTATTATGATGAAGTACAGCATCGCATTTTTCAATATATTCCGCACAAAGGGCGCGGCTTACAGCCTCTGCAATTCCATCAGATATACTATCTGGGTGCCCCAGCCCCTTACGTTCAACAAGCTCTATCTCCTGATTTTCCACAGGCGTCTGGACAAGTTGTTCAACTTTTATGTTCCGCATAAACAAACCTCATGAAAACACTGAAATATGAATTAAATAAGGCCCAAGTATCAAATCTGTGATGATAGGAAACCCCATCCCATATAAATTGGATTCTATATGTAAATGAATTAATTACTTAAGGTAATAATATCTGAATGCTTTTCTTCATCAAACCTTTATATGCAATGAAAGTATTGGAAATGTTGACCCAGATTCCAGAGGCAACCAGGATGATACGCATTGCAATACCAAATAAAGGCAGACTCCACGATCCAACCGTGAAACTCTTCAAAGAAGCAGGTCTCCCGGTACTGGAAGGATCAAGCCGGAAACTTTTTGCAAAAACAACAGACCCAGAAATGACCTTTTTATTCGCCAGAGCGGCAGATATCCCCGAATATGTGCAGGACGGAGCTGCAGACGTGGGAATTACCGGGCTTGATCTTATAGATGAAACTGATGCGGAAGTTGAAGTTATGCTGGACCTGCATTTCGGGAGGGCAAAACTGGTACTTGCAGTCCCTGAAGAATCAGGGGTTAAAACTGCTGAAGACCTGAAAAACATGCGGGTTGCTACTGAATTCCCGAACATTACAGAAAAATATTTTGAAAATATTGACATCCCAATTGAAGTAATCAAAGTAAGTGGTGCATGCGAGATGACGCCCCATGTGGGAATTGCGGATGCAATTGTTGATATATCCAGTTCTGGCACAACTCTTGTGACAAACCATCTCAGAAAAATTGCAGATGTATTCAGCTCATCTGTGTACCTTATTTCAAACGCTGAGAGTTCCCAAAGGAAAGAAAAGATCCAGCACATAAAAACAGCCCTTGAGAGCGTACTCCATGCAAAGCAAAAACGCTACCTTATGATGAATGTGCCATCAGGCAAACTGGAAACTATCAAAGACATACTACCGGGTCTTGCAGGCCCGACTGTTATGAAAGTAGAATCAAAAAATTCCACCCATGCAGTGCATGCCGTTATTGATGCAGACCAGGTCTTTGCAACAGTCAGCGAACTGAAAAAAGCAGGTGCATCAGACATACTGGTTGTACCCATCGAAAGAATGATACCCTGAGGAGAGGAAATAATGGAATTTGAGGTCATCCCCGCTGTAGATATGAAAAACGGAAAATGTGTCCAGTTGATACAGGGACTACCAGACCAGGAACGTATTTCACTTGATGATCCCGAAGCAGTTGCAATTAAGTGGATCGGACAGGGAGCAAAAACCCTGCATCTGATAGACCTGGACGGAGCCATCGAAGGGAAAAGGAAAAACTCCCCCATAATAGAAAAAATCATTGTGCGATGTGAAAGGCAAGGAGTCGAAGTACAGGTAGGCGGCGGAATTCGCTCTTATGAGGATGCTGCAAACCTGCTCCGCATGGGGGCTGACAGAGTGATACTAAGCACCGCAGCTGTCCAAAATCCTAATCTGGTTGAAAGACTTGCCAAGCAATTCAAACCCGAAAACATTAATGTTGCCCTGGACTCAAAAAATGGGAAAGTTTCTACAAAGGGGTGGACCGAGCAATCCGAATATACTGCGGTACAACTGGGGAAAATATTCGAAGAAAAAGGTGCAGGAAGTATTCTGTTCACCAACATCGACAAAGAAGGATTAATGGAAGGAGTGGACCCAGGCCCCACAACAGACTTGGTAAATGAACTTACAATACCGGTGATTGCTTCAGGAGGAGTTACTACCCTGAAAGACATAATGACCCTGAAAAAGACCGGTGCCTGCGGTGTTGTGGTCGGGAGTGCTCTTTATGCAGGTAATTTTACCCTTACAGAAGCGATAAATACAATCAGAGAGGAAATCTCTGGTGGGGAGTAAGTATGCCAAGAATTTCCACTGTATCCCGTGCTACCAGAGAAACCAGCATAGAACTTACGATCAACATCGATGGCAAAGGGGATTCACAGATAAATACAGGCATCGGTTTTTTTGACCACATGCTGGTATGTTTTGCACGACATTCAGGTTTTGACCTTACAATCGATGCTAAAGGGGATCTGGAAGTAGACGGCCATCACTTGATCGAAGATATTGGAATAGTAATGGGACAGGCTTTTGACCGGATAATGGCAGAAAAATCAGGAATTGCCCGTTTCGGAGAAGCAAGAATACCAATGGATGAAGCCCTTGCCAGTGTAGTAGTGGATATAGGAGGACGCAGTTACCTCGTAATGGAGGCAACTTTTGAATCCGAAAAAATAGGGGAATTCAACACCCAGCTTACAAGGCATTTCTTTGAATCATTCGCCTCCAATGCAAAAGTCACCCTACATGCAAATGTATATGGTTACAATGACCACCACAAAATCGAAGCCCTTTTCAAGGCATTTGCTCAGGCAATGAAAGAGGCAACCGTTGTTGAGGGTAATGAGGTCAAAAGTACAAAGGGATGCCTCTGATTAACATTCTTTTTCAAATTTATTTTTCAGGCGTCTGTAAAACTCCCTTTCAACTTCCCCCCCACTTCTGAAAAGACGCTCCACGATTAATTCAGGGGTACTCTTTGCAATATGGTTATAAACCGGGTTGCGATCAACAATCAGGTTCAATTCATCATCAAGTCCTTTTGCTTCAATTCCATCCACCCTGATGGAGGCATCGGTATTTTCCAGTATCTGGTCGGCAAGATGGGAAACAAAAATGGCCATCGTATTGACTTCTTCAGAAAGGGTCTCAAGGATCCCGGCTATGATTTTTGCAGAAGCTCCGGGTTCGGTAATGGATTCAAGTTCATCGACAAGCACAATTTTGGATCCCGCTCCTGCAAGAGCTGAAAATGAACGCAAGGTCGTTTCAAAAGCCCCTGCATCAAGAGTACCCCTGGATTTGCTGAAATAATACAAACTATCAACAGGCCCAATCTTTAATTCATCTGCCGGCACAGGAAAACCCATGTGGGAAAGAATTGTACATTGAGCCACTAACTCCAGCATGGATGTTTTTCCTCCGGAATTCACACCACTTAACAGGACTACCGGAGAAGAGGGAACGTGCGAAGGAGACATGATCGAACCCAAGGAATAATCTATAGGTTCTACATCAACACCCTTTTCACAAAGGAAAATGTTTTTTCCATTATTAAGTCCCATACCACATTCATCTTCAAAGCCGGCAAGTTGCATCTGCAGAGAATGACCAAAACGGGCCACTGCCAAACCCACATCCAGATCAAGTAACCTCATAACAAGTTGTTTCAGGGGTTGCCTGAATTCGTGTAGCTCATATGCAATATCCCTTTTATGAGTAACTTCCCTGCGGAATATCTGCTGTTTGATCTGTTCTTTGAATTTTTGCAACTGGGATGTGTCGGCTTCTACCGGATAACAAAGTTCAGAGGGGAAAAAATAATCCACAAACAGGCATTCATTTTGCTTCATTGAAAGGGCTTCAATGAATTCTTTCCTGGAATCATCAATTATCTGGCTGAAAGATGCCGATATATTGCGTGAAAGAATATCCTTTAACTCCACCTCATCCTTGATAACACCCAACATGTCATTCCCACTGAGTGTAATACTACTTTTTTGGAGGAGATCATTTATTTCCCGGTTGCATTGCCCTACATATTTTGTAAGTTCCGAATCCACATTGTCCAGAATATGATGTAAACGGTCTATTTCCCCGTCCCTGCCTTCAACAATATTTCCTTCAGGATTAATGGCAGCCATGAGATTGCAAATATCCGAAAGATCCGCATTGACTACTGAAGGGATACCCGCTTTATCCAGTGTAATTGCAAGATCCAATGCATTCATTATTCGTTCATGATTGAAAGCAAAAAAAGAAATTTGTTTTTCAGGTAAAATATGCCACTCCTCAATTTCCCGGGCATTTGTTATTATTTCAGGATTCGTATCCTCTGGAAAATCATACTCCAGGAAAGGTTCTCCTATAGCAATTACATGGGGGTAACTGCGTGCAACATCTGCAAATTCCAGAGGATCTTCCACCAGCTGAACTTCAATATTTTTACCATATTTTTCCTTTAAAGTACTGTAATCATCAGTATTTGAAGTGACAATTACCCTATCCCTGATCCGGGGAATTGAGGGAGAGTTTTTGAGGGGTTTTATTCTGCAAAGAGTTGCTGAAATCCCATCCATGTCATCAAACATGGAGAGATATCCCATATGGTTTTCAACCCAGTCCCGGTTTATGTCAATAAGGTCTTTCCTGCTTGAAGGATATGGGATATAGGTATGTAACTTGTCCTTTGCATAAGGCGTAGAAGCATAATATTTGATGGAATCGATTATTCTCTCATAAATATCGACTGAATCCCGGGTTTTCAAGAAAGAAGAGATGTCAAGACCATCCTGTGTGGACCTCACATCGTGTACAAGGGATATGGCGTACCTTCTTCCTACCCCTTCGATCTCCGATATACTGGCAATATCGCCTCTGAGAATTGCCGCCATGGCGTCCTCTTCACAGCCAAAATGAGATATGAAGCGCTGTGCCATCTTTTCTCCTATACGTGGAGCATCAACCAGTGACTGCATATTATTGACCACCTTGACCCTCATTCACAAAATCAAGTAATGTAGATGTGGGGATACCCCGCTCTACAAAATACCTATCTCTTCTGGACATTGTACTATAACCGGAATCGTCGCGGGGCTGTAATTTTTTTGAAAGTAAATGATTACGCCTGTTGTCTATCATCTGGCTTTTGTAATAAGTATCCCACAGTTCTTCCAGATTGGCAGAATCTTCAGAAGGAATCAAATGTTGTATTGAATCCACAGATGTTTTCAGGAAGTGCTGCATCTTCAGGATTTCACCATTACATACATAGGCAAACGTTCCATCAACAACAATTACAGCCCTATCCGGATTGCGTACTGCAAGCCACCTGCAAAGCATATCAGACACACTGTTTTTAGGAATTACATGTGCATAAAGGACTGTTTCCCCGCAAACTGGCCGCACAAACATGCAAAGTCTGTGATAGTTGTTCTTGACCTCACGCATATACCTGTAATATCGCTTGAAAAGTCTTTCTTTACCACTATAAAGACCATCTACATCCCCTTCACACCCATACAATAGTCTTACAAGCTCTGCAGGATTGCATTTTCTGTGCCTGAGTACCAGGTCTATATAATTCAAGGGAGGAGAATCAAAATTGGTTATCCTGTGCCATCCATTGGGAAAAATTCTTTTGACCAACTGTTGCTTATCACCCTTTCCATCGAATCCAACCCGGATTACTTCAGATGCCTGATTGGACATTTTCAATTTAGCCTCGCCTTCTTTGGGATCACAGGCAAAAATAAGATCTGCCTCAGGCCGTTGCTTCAGTTCCAGACAGGCCCGTAAGACACCTGTCACATTGGCTTTAAAGAGAATAATCATTTGCATCCTCCTGCAAATTGTATAAGGTTAGCCTGTCCAGAACCGCCAATTTTGATAAAGGGGCGTGCACGACCCATAACAACACCCATACGTGTAAGTTCATCCTCTCCGCAAACTGGTCTGGATCTCAGGATACGGGAAGCACTTATGGGCCCTATACCCGGCACCCTGAGCAAAGAAGAGTAGTCGGCACCGTTTATTTCTACAGGAAACATTTCCGGGTTGGCCCGCGCAAGTTCAAGTTTAGGATCATCATTCAAAAGGAAACCATCGTCATTATAGATTTGATCAATATGTCCGGAATCCAGGCCATAATCTTTCAAAAGATAGGATACCTGATAGAGCCTCTGTTCCCTCCATTTAGGAGAAGTTGAACCATTCTCAAGCGGAGTATCAGGTACCGGGTCAAAACTCATAAAATAGGGTCTACGTAACTGATATTTTTCCATGAAATCATGCACAGTATTCACAATATCCCTGTCGGGTTCGTCAAGAGCACCTACCACAAACTGGGTATCGTTGGCACCTATGATCTTACGATCATATCTGTGCAATTTCCTCTGTTTTTTTATTAATTTGCAGGTCCAGTTCAGACGCTGCAGGACATCATTCTTGTAATCGAAATTGGGACAGATTTCCGAATAGTTCACAGAACCCGTTGTTTCTGCATTTACCCCAAATTTATTGACAATCTCGGCTACCTCCTGCATCAAATGCAAAGGTGTACCGGGCATGAGCCGAAGGTGGATATAGCCATTAAACCCCTGACTTCTCAGGAGTCGGGCCACA
>JBMCCK010000051.1:0-6916 GCA_048619255.1 Methanohalophilus sp.
TTGAAGGGCATCTTCAGGTGATTTATTCTCAATTATCTTAATAGAGTTGTTTTGGCGGAGTAATCTCTGTATGGCTGAAAAATCAATGTTGCCTTCACCAGGAGGCAAATGTTCATCGTTATTCCCGTGGTTATCATGAATATGAAAATGGGAAATCTCACGTTCAAGAAAAGCCTCCAGATTGCCCATTGTGTTGGCATGACCAATATCAAGTACAAAATCATTTGCCCCTATCTCAAAATCCGGTTCTCTGAAAAGGAAACATTCCCATTTGGGCATATTTTCCACACATATCCGTACACCGGCATCCTCACCACTCCTTTCCAGCACAGGCAACGATTTTTGGAATGCATTAAATGCAAAATCCCTATCATAATCAAAGGGGAAATAACCGGGGTGGACTACCATGACTTCAGCATCAATTTCGTTGCAAATATCTGCCATGTCTTCCACAAGTTGCAGGGCTGCGTTCCTGATGGGCTCACGAATGCTTGCAAGATTGAGGTCCGTACTGGGAGCATGAACCGTATATTTTAGGTCATAGGAAAAGGTGATTTCATTCAGCTTGAATAGGTCATGCTTCCCTTCGGAAAAGATTTCTGCATAATTGACAATTTGTTCAATGTTTTTTAACGCTTCACCAAGAGATAAGTCGTGATACGCAAACGAAGAGATACCGATCATGAGAAAAAACTCCTTAGTTATAAAGAATAAGCCGGGTTAGTTTAACTTATGGCAAGTGTACTTGAGACTATATTAATCTTATCTCGAATTAACTAAAATTAATACAAAATAGTAACACGGAATGATTAAATTAAAATTTAGGATTTGTTGCGTAATTCAAGCAATCGCAGGAAAGAAGATGCAGTAAATGTATCTCCCAATCCAACTGTCACTGCCGGTTCATTGACCACAAGGGTGGGAATTGCACAAAAATAATATTCATTGAAGATACCATATATCCCAAAACCGTACTTTTTGGCTCCGGTGATGGATTTTATTCTCTTGACCTGCAGGCTACCATATTCACTGCGCTTGAATTGGCCGCACTTTTCCTCGAGTTTGGACCTATCAGGCAAAGAGCCTGAAGAAGCAAAGTATGCCGCACACTTCAAACCAAAATCAATAGCATCTATTTTTTGTCCATCCATGTTATCTGAAGCAGAGAGGCAAAAGACAAAATCCCTGGTATGGACAACAAGGGCTCTGGCCAAACAACTTCTAATGCAATTGCGGGCCGCTTGAAACATTGCTGAAATATCCATTTCATATATGCCTTCAATACTAAAACCCATCTTCTGCGCCAGGGTTGCAAGTTCATCTTCATTCAAACCCATAGAATCAACCCTTCCTGCAAGTTTAAGGAAAACATGTTTGGCGATATCCGACGTCGCAAAATGACCCAATTCAGCATGGATGAAAAATCCAGCCATAGAATTCCATTCATCAATCTGTGCAAGGACAGGGGACAACTTTTCCTCGAAAGAAGACCCATCCGGATAGGAGGGTTGGAGCATATGAAAACCGGATACAACTGCACCATCCATTTCCCCAATATGTGCGGATGCATATTGTTTGAAGAAAGAAGAAATAGTCATTTGAGGGTTGAATTCATCAAATGTTGCAATGAATCTGTTTTCCCGGGATGCAGTTTTCCTGTGGCCGCATAAGTCGAAATTATCCCCCTGACGGAAATCAAAAACAAAATGTATCGGCTCCTCATCGCCACTTTGACTTTCAAATTTAGGAGGCAGTACCATTCCCCTTTTTGAAAAAAGAGCCTCCTGTGTCCCGGAAAGATAAACAACATTTGGGACAATCATATCTACATTGAGCCCGGAGAGGACATTAGCCATTATACCCATATTCCCACCAATCCTGATCTCTGCCTCTTCAAAAAAACGTTTTTTGAGAAAATCAAGAACATCCCTGGAATAAATGAACCATTCTGCACCCCTGCCGTATTCCATACAATGGATAAGTCCGGCAAGGAAATCTTCGAGGGAATTGATGGTATGCGGTTGGTTTTCAATCTTCATCAGCAGCTCATTTTTGTCCACCTCGGCAAGGATGGATTCCACCTCTCTGCCGGTTATCCTGTAAACTGCATCGATATTAGCGTTGTAACCGCAAAGGATATTCATTCAGCCTCCCGCCGCCGGCACATACCAGCCAGTACAGCTGCAAAGGCACTTGCTGAAATCGTGTCTCCTATACCTACTGTATCGACAGGGTGATCCACCACCCTGGTCGGAATGATCAATACATCATGATTGCGGGTGCAGATACAACCTTTTTCAAAATCTTCCAGATTACATTTTCCCTGTCTGATAAGATAGATACCCAGTTTATCGATTTGATCCATTCCCTGTGTGGATATAGGTACATCAAGACCTGCTTCTATGTCCTCAAAACTTTTTATCCCACCCTGAAGGGCCCTGGAAGCAGCCGTAGTGGAAGCAAAAAGGAGGGAATCAAGATGTTGTTCAACGTCAATAGGACAATCTTTGGAAACAACACAGATATAAAAACCCAAAGAGTGTACATGGATCCTCTGCAACTTAAGCTCATGAAGCAGCCGGACAGCTCCTTCATAAAGAGCTACTATAGCATCTTCTTCCTTTTTGATTACCGAATATGCAAGTTCTTCATAACCCAAAACATTCAGTGCATTGGCAACTTCCACAGTATCAAGACCCAGAGAATGGACATGATTGCGCACAATATCATTCAGAATTGCCGAGCGAATGAATTTATTCTGTATGGAAGTAAATTCCACATGTATGCAAATATCAGGATTGGCTTTTTTCAACTGACCTATTGCCCCTACCGCCCGTTCTATATAATCCCTGTAAGTCTTGCCATCTTCATATTCTTCTTTTATCATCTGGTAACCTGAGAGAATTGCCCCGTCAACGGTTTTGCCCATCTCCGGCAAATGTTCATAGACCTCATCGGACATGTCAATACGAATCCAGGGGGGACGTGATGAAATGATCAGACGATTATTGCGAGGAACTATTATCCTGTCCTCGGCATATTTAACAGAGAGTCCTTTATTGAATTCGATAATCCAGTTGACCTTGGCTTTATAATCGGGATTACAGGCTTCTGCAGGAGGAAGCAATTCCATCCTGCCCTCCCTGACAAAAGGATGTAAAAGATTTGGTGAGGATACAAAGTAATCCGCCTGCTCAGGGGAAAGCCAGGGGATATAAGCAATTACATTATTCAGGTCCATGTTGGCAAGCAGGTTGGATATTATCCCGGCCTGCCCCCCCATCCTGGCCTCATCAAAAACAAGATTATCGGTCAACCATTCATGAATATCAGTTGAATAGGTAGGAATTTCCGCAGCTTTACCATCTTTCATCGCAATCAGGAGTCGTGCAAGGAAATCTGCAGGAGAATCTATCTGCCGGGGATAGGAATATATTCGCTGCTGAACAATATCAGCATCCACTTTCCTCAGCAAGTTTTCCACGTCCCCCGGACCAACATGCTTGATGGCATCCACATTACTGTTGTAGGCAACAAAGATTCCGTTTACACAGGGAATATTTCGTGCAACCGACTCATAACCTTCAATGTATCTCTTATCCCATTCAGATATATCCATTAAAATTCCCCTGAAACAATATCATGTAGTATATTCCGCATTAATGCGCACATAATCATATGTAAGATCACAACCCCAAGCAACCGCAAAAGCTTCTCCAAGTGAAAGGTCCACTGAAATTATGACAGTATCGCTTTCCATTATGGATTTTAGCTGTCTGTTGGCAGAGGTATCCGCCACCTGACCATGATTTACCAGAGTAACTGCATTTTCCCCGTCCGAAAATTTCAGGGAAATCTTATCCTGATCAAGAGAGGCACCTGAATATCCAGCAGCGGCAACAACCCTGCCCCAGTTGGGATCATGTCCGTATATCGCAGATTTTACAAGAGGTGACCGTACAATGGTTTTGGCAACCTTGCGTGCATCGGCCAGGTCAGAGGCACCGTTTACCTGTACTTCAATAAGTTTGGTAGCACCCTCCCCATCACGAGCAATTTTCTTTGCAAGTTCTACAAGGACATAATCAAGTCCTCTCTGGAAATTTGCTACATCAGGAGCTATTGAAGAAGCACCTGTGGCGGTTAGCAGAGCCATGTCATTGGTACTGGTATCACCATCGACTACCATCATATTAAAACTGGAATCGTTGGCTTTTACAAGACATTCTTTCAGTGTATCGGCAGAAAGAATAGCATCCGTATAGATAAAGGCAAGCATTGTTCCCATGTTGGGTTCGATCATACCCGAACCCTTGGCAATACCGCCAATACGTACACCACACTCCAGTTCTACAGAGACTTCCTTTTCGATCAGGTCAGTGGTCATGATGGCTTTTGTAGCATTGCGGCAGCCCTGAGGATCTGCAGAAAGAGCCCCGTAAACCTCATCCAGATGATTTTTTATCCAACCTACATCAAGAAAACGGCCAATCACACCGGTGGATGCAACTGCGATGTGGGACTCGGGAACTCCCAGTTTATCAGCAGCAAGCCTTGCCATCTCACGGGCATCGGCCATTCCCTGCTGACCGGTAAATGCATTGGCATTCCCGCTGTTTACAATTGTGCCTGCAATATATTTATGGTTTTCAAGATTGTCCCTCGTAAGCACCACCGGCGCCGCTATAACTTTATTGCGTGTAAAAACACCTGCACAAGGACCTGCACCTTCAATCAGCGCAAGGCCCATGTAATCATCCTTCAAACCGGCAGCATGGACACCACGTACCGCACATATACCACCGTCAATTGACCTCATAAACAAAACCTCACAGACTACCTATACCCCTGATGATATCTCCTCTGGTAATTATACCTGCAATTTTATCATTTTCAACCACTGGTAGACGGTTTATCTTATGTTTGGACATGAGGTGGGAAGCATCCTCAATTGAATCTTCAGGAGATACAGTAAATACACCGGAGCGCATTATTTTGCTAACCGGCATTGAGCCTACATCTGACAGCATTTTTTTGGTATCTTCCCAGCTGATAAATTCCCGGATAGGGATCTCTATCACCTCAAATGGGCTGGGGAGCCAGAAATCACCATGTTCTGGAATTTCCAGCAGAGCCAGCAGGTCAACCTCTGAAAGTATACCTACAATCTTGCCGTTGTCCACTACAGGCATACCACTTATGTCATTATTCTTCAACGACCTGGCAGCATCACTCACTTTGTCTGCGGGACCGCAATAAATCACATCACTGTTCATAATTTCTTTTACAAGCATAAAATCCACCTCTAAATATATCAGGGCGCAAGCCCTGCGTTCCATAGACCATCGGTTTCCCTGTAACCACACATTAGATTCATATTCTGTATAGCCTGTCCTGAAGCTCCTTTTACGAGATTGTCAATTGCCGAGATAACGACAAGCCTGTTACTGTTTGCGTCAATCTCAAAACCAATATCACAGAAATTGGAACCACGTACATTACCCAGCGCAGGTATATCATCGACCAGTCTTACAAAGGGACAATCGGAGTAAAAAGAATCGTATAGCTGCCGGATATCTTCTTTTGAACACTCTTCATTAAGAAATAGATGAGCTGTAGTCAGTATCCCGCGGATAGCAGGGATTACGTGAGGAGTGAAATTAACACTATCAAGGCTACCAAGGCCATTCAATTCCTGCCAGATCTCCGCCTGGTGGCGATGGGTTGTGAGCTTGTAGGGCTGGATGTTTTCTGCCATGTTGGGATAATGGGATGCCTGGCTTGGATTCACACCGGCGCCTGTTATGCCGGATTTGGAATCAAAAACTGCAATATCTGCAAGCCCTGCTTTCACAACAGGAGCAGCTGCCAAGGTGGCTCCTGTGGGATAACAACCCGGATTGGCAACAAAGGTTTCCCCCTTTACCTCGGGATGCAGTTCCACCAACCCAAATACTGCTTTGCGGGGGTCATGGTGTTTAATACCATAGACCTTTTCAAATTCGTCCACACCCAGACGATAATCCGCACTCAAATCCACAATACGCAGGCCACTGTCAATAAGTGGAGGTACAATATCCATCGCACTGCCATGAGGCACCGCCAGAAATACCACGTCACACCTCTGCCTTACAGCAACCGGATCAAATTCTTCAAATTCGAGATCTGTCAAACCGGCCAAATGGGCATGTTTTTTAGATATATTTTGTCCGGCAAGTTTTCTTGAAGTTGCCATTTCAAGATTTACATGAGGATGATTGAGAAGAAGGCGCATCAATTCTCCCCCTGTATAGCCGGAGGCACCGATTATGCCTGCATTAACCTTATCTTTCATGCCTTAGTGTTATGTTTTACCACTAATTATAGTTATTACCATACAGGCAGGCAAGGGACACAATGAATTACAAAAAAATATACCTGGCAGGCCAGGGCTGGGAAACTGATAGAAGGGGTATATAATGAAAAACCATAAAGTGATTATCGTAAACGGTATGCAACGTGGGGGGACTAATATAGTCTGGAATTTGCTGCAATCCCATCCTGATGTTGTTTCGCCAATCAAGGAAACAGGTGAACTTATATACCCAAAGTTAACCGCAGGAAGGGCTTCCCGAATCCTAAGAAAGCCTATGAAGCTAATGATAGGTAAGAAGTTTGGCCCCATAATGAAACACATTGATAACATATTTTTTACACATAAAATTTGCACGGTTGATAACCCTGACAACAAATTCAAAAATGAAAATGAAATATATACATTAGATTGATCAGAACAGGGACAGACAAAATATTCTTTTTTACTTGACAGACCTCAGCCGGTCATCATACCTTTGCTTCAGCCTACAGATTAACCGCCTTACTCCAGGAGGCCGCCATGCCCAGAAATGCAAGATTCACCCTGCCTGACAGACCAACC
>JBMCCK010000052.1:0-6899 GCA_048619255.1 Methanohalophilus sp.
GCCTTGTATCCCTCAAAAACCACGTCTTCTTCCTCTTCTATCTCCATGCCCTCCCTGAGTAGGTCTAGGATAGTGGGGATACGTTTTCCTCCCAGCAGGGTTATGGATGAATCACTCTTGGGATCACAGCCGATAATCATGACGTTATAGCCCTCATCGGCACATGCAGCGGCTACATTGGATGCAGTGCTTGATTTACCGATACCGCCTTTGCCATAGATTGCAATTCTTTTCTGTGGATTCATTTTACTCCTCCCGGGCAAGTTGTCTTAATGTGGCTCCGAATTCGGATTCCACGATATTTGTCACACCCAGTGTTTTTGGATGGAGGTCGATTTCCACAAGCACATGCTCATGGCCCATATCTTTCAGGGGATGAACCTGCCTGGGGCCGTTTGTGATTGAAATAAGCTCCATGCCTTCAAGCGATTCCATTGGTATTGCATGGGGTACTCCGGCGATAACGGCAAAATCGAAATCTTTGTATTTTGCTTCTATAAGTTGCCTGACCTGCTGGCCTGCAATGGGATATTCATCAAGTCCGCCTATAATTTCATCTATTTTTACGTTATCATGCATATCTGCAAGGATATGTTCTGCATGCTGGCGTACCCGGGGTAATCCAAGCTCGGTATCAAGATTTGCGAAATTGACAATGTTGTCCTCAACACCGAGTTTTACGGCTACTTCCTGCAGGGCCACCGTTATATCGGCAAACATGTAGGCGGTCTCTTTTTTGGCATTAAGGATGCAGATTCCTTTCTTGCCTGCTTTGAGCATATCTATGACTCTTTTTGCCACGGTATATTTTACATCGCCACGGGAAGGTTCAAGATACTCCTTACTGGCAGCACCATATTTTTTTTCGACATTTGTGGCTTCAGTGAGAAGATGTTGTTGTCTTTCAAATTCCTGCCTGTCAATTATTCCGACATCAAGGGCGGATTCCAGGGCAAACAAAACACCTTTGGTGTTATCATTGTAGCCTGCATGGACCTCTACTTCGATCACAGGGGCATCCAGATTTGCTTCCATAACCGCTTCATGGAGTTCCTCGCCGATTATCATGCTCACACAGGTCCCGACGACTCCAATACGTTTCGGGCTGAACCTTTCTTCGACTTTCTGTAACATATCCACAAGTCGGTCATGTCCTCCGAACACGAAACCGTTCTCGTCCAGGGCAGTGGTCACTACCCGGATGCCGTCCTCTTCCAGCAGTCTTGCATGCTTGAAAGAACAACCCGGTGGCCCGTGGAGAATTGCGACTTCTACATTAAGGTCTCTCAAAGTGTACAGCGCCGCTACAATGGAACTCGGGCGGGGGTGCATGATAGAAAGGTTCTTCTGCTGCATTTTTTCTCCTCTTTTTTACCTGAAACATTTAACGCAGGATATAATGGTGTCGCCGCTGTCGGTTAACGAAAGGGCACACTCCAGGCCTTCCTGCAGGTTTTTCCTGTGAATGATAGAACTTAAGTTTTCCATGCGTTTGCCTATCAGGATCACATGGTCAAGGAACTGTTTGTATTCTGAAAGCAGTATCTGGACATTTTGCGGAGGAAAACCTTCGCATACCTGTGCGGAATGTTCTCCGATAATCAGCACATTTTTTGCAGATTTATCCAGTCCCATTTCAATGGCTGCTCTTGCGGAGTCAATATCCAATCCGGAACTGGAATTATCAATGAGTCTCCTTTGTTGAAATTCCGTTGTCCGCATTCTTCCTTCTAAACCGCTAAATCCCTCGAAGGTCTTTTGGATGTCGTCGGGGTCTGCACCTGCCTGCAGGCCGGCACATGCGCTGGCGGCAAAAGCAATTGCATATTCTTCAGGATTATAACCTGATTGAAGTTTGCATTCGATTGTATTCCCATTATAAATAATTTTGATAATTTCTCCGGATATCCGGCTGATAAGATCGGCGTTTTGATCATCGCTAACAAATGTTATGGTCTCTTTCTTTGCGCTATTATTTATGATTCTGGTGTCCTGATGATTCATTACCACAACAGGATGTTGCATAATCTGCATTTTGGCTTCACTTGCCCATTTGCTGTTTGAAGCAATCCTGTAGTCAGGGGCGAGGGTTGTGAGTATGCCAATTTCCCCCATGCCAGTTGTGCCCAGAGATTCTTCCAGAACGTAAACCGATGGATCAATTCCCTGCTCCTTGACAATATTAACAACTTCAAGTATACTCGCGGGAGTTATACTGAGGCCTTTATGGAGTATGAGGTGTTGGTTTTCTGATAGATATTCTATACCCCGGGTCGTATGCAGTATGACTTTTTCCTTAAAGGAAAGTATCCTGGCCAGAAGGGTTGCAGTACTGGTCTTGGCTTTAACCCCTGTGATCTCGATTACTTTTGCTTGATCGAATATGCCTTCCTCACGCAGGATCTGGCCAGTGATTGCATGATGAGAACAGATAGTATTTCCCTGTGATCTGGCCTTTTCAAGCACAGGATATGAGGGATCCAGATGAACAGGTGTGACTATAATAGCGTTTTTAGCCGGCAGAGGTGGCTTATTAACCACCTCTACTTCAGCAGGCATGTCAGAGAATGCTTCTTTTGGCAGTGTTCCGTAAACATCTACTGCGGTTACTCTATATCCGTGGCCTGCAAGTTTACTGCTTATCAACAGGCCACCGTGATTCAGGTCAAGCACTATAAAATGTCTCTTCCCTGCTGTCATGTGGTCTCAGAAATGATTTAGATAACTTCCTTTGCCCTTTCAAAGACAAGGTCTGCCAGCATTTCATGGTTACCGAGGGGTTTTCCGTAAACAACGGGAACTTCATTGCCATCGACCTCAATTTTTCCTTCATTTGTTTGCGGGTCGAGTTTGAGAATCTCTGGAATATCTTCGGTGATGTGTATGCCTGATGCCAGAAATACCGGTACTGCTGCGATCCTGGTAACGCCGGTTCCCTCGAATTCCTTCATGGCTTCTTGCACGGAGGGGCCGCAGTTTTCCATGAAACCTGTACGGATCACATATTCAGGATGTTTTTCTGCGATGGTGTTGGCGATGTTTGTCACCACTTCTTTGTTATAAGGTAATCTGCTTCCATGTCCGATTGCTAGAATTCCTATTTTTTCACTCATTGGAATACCTCTTTTCTGTCAGTGTAAGATACGTATAAAAACACCAGTCTTACTTTCGCAGGGTGTTTGTGTTACTCCCTATGAATGAGTGATTACATAAAAATAATTCGGATCGATTTTGCAGGGTGAACTTTTATTAAAAATAAGGGTGGAGGGGATTAAAAAGGTTGGATTTCAGACAACTTCGTATTCGCCATCGTCTTCCTTGTAACTGTCAGTACCTACCATTGCGGCTTCTATGGAATCAATTCCGTCCATCCATTCAGCAACAATGCCATAGGGCATATCTTCCATTTCTTTACCCGGAAGTTCCTTGCCATCCAGTACAAGGGCACCTATCCTTGCAACATACCCCAGGGCGGCCTCGAAATCTTCATCCTGTTCGGCTTCGACTGCACCTTTTATGAGGTCGGATATTTCTGATTCCTGGTCAAAGTCCCCGTTCAGGTAGCATTCAAAGGAGACGAATGTTGCCAGTAAAGAATTCTGCAGTGATTCGATCATCATATCGGTGTCTTCGGATATGGAATCTACCTTTTTCAGAACGATTTTTTCGATGCTGGAGAGGATATCAAGGGTTTCTTCTACAGAGTTTTCTCCACGCTGACAGGTAGCTATGACTTTCAGGCATGCAAGGATCACATCATCCTGCATGTTCACAAAAATAGCACTATCCTTCTCGGGAGTATCACCGGATTCTTCAAGTTTGAAATTGCTTTCTCCAACTTTTTGAAGCCAGTTGTTCCATCGCTTTTCCGTATAAAATTCATGAAATATCTGTTTATCACTAGTTTCTGGCATTCTAGCCCCTCGTATTATAAATTATATCGGATTTCCTTTTCAAAACTTAAGTTTGACTTTCTTGTATCCGCTGCATTGGTCACTTTCAATTTTTCCCATGACTTCTGCAACTGTACATCTATCACCATTTTTAATTCCTGCAGGGTGGAACAGGTCATATAATTCCTGGTCATCTGTGTCACATTTTGGTTCCTTATAGTGGATAGTGGACCCTTCTACAGCATTACGTGAATTTATAGCAGCAACTATCGGAGCTTTTGCAACATCAACCACGTATGCTCCCTGTTCATGAACAAAACATTCGTGCAGGGTATTTGTCCTTATTTTCCGGACTACATACTTGCGTCCTTTTTCCAGATTCATGCATGTATTCCTGAGTTTGCATTTTTCGCATTCAGGAGCTTCCCCTTCAAATATGAACTCTTCCCCTTCTCGGGCAAGTTGAGTTCCGATGAGTGTAATCATGGTATCTTCTTCATCCATAAGCATCACCTGTAATGACCAATTATCATGAAATTACTCCGGTGGTCCTTGCCACCACCTCGGCTGCGTCAGGTGTTATCCCGGTCCCGAGTATTGTGTACCTTTCCGGCCTAATTTTATGAGATTCAACAAGCGCTTGTAATATATATTTATCTTCGATGCCCATTTCACGGGCAGTTGTGGGAGCACCAATCGTCCTGAGGGCGTCCCTTATTTTCCGCCAGTCCCCGCCATGCAGGTACATCATCAGGATTGTCCCTATTCCACATTGTTCTCCGTGCAGGGCAGGATTTGGAGCTATGCGATTTAATGCATGGCTGAACATGTGTTCTGAGCCCGAAGCGGGCCGGGATGAACCTGCGATACTCATGGCAACCCCGCTTGATACAAGGGCTTTGACGACGATGCGTACCGAACTTTCAAGTTCAGGCTTTATGGAATCTGCAGATTTTATGAGAATGTTTGCGGTCATACTGGCCAAAGCTGCGGAATATTCACTGAATGTAACATTCTGCAACCTGTGTGCCAGTTGCCAGTCCAGTACGGCCGTACAATTGGAAATAATATCCCCGCAGCCCGCTGCAAGTAACCTGAAAGGGGCTTTTGCGATGACTTCAGTGTCGGCGATTACTGCCATGGGTGCACTTGCCTGGATGGAAGTTGTTTCTCCGTTATGTGTTATGGAAGCCCTGGACGAGACGATTCCATCATGGGACGCTGCTGTGGGTATGCTCAGGAAAGGTACATTGTGTCTGGTAGCGGCCAGTTTGGCCACATCTATGGATTTGCCACTGCCAACTCCCAGCAGGAAATCTGTATCCATCTCTCTGGCAATTTCCATGACATTTTCCACTTCTTCCATGGAAGCACTGCCTGAGACATGGATTCGGACATTCCTGCCGGTCTCTTCAAGTTCCTCTGCGACCTTCATGCCTGCGATATACTGGGTTTTCTGGCCCGTTACGATCAGCGCATTGTGGCCGAGTTTAAGATCGCTGCATACATCGGCCACTTTGCCTAACATGTCGCTGCCGACCAGAACGTCCCGGGGCAGTTGCATCCATTTATTGCTCTTGAGTTCGTTCAATTGAATTACCCTGCTCTTATTTGTGAAAACACTTATATTATATCTATCTCTTCTATAATTGTGTTTTCCGCCGGACTCTTCTGTATATTAGCCCCAACGGGATTTTTCGGATTGTGATTTATAGATGAATACATTTACTGATAAGATTTTGCAATTTGTAAATAAGTATTATATTGAGCCCATTATCTATGATAGTGGTTACAACCCGGTTAATACACTAACATGGGCCCTGATACTTGGTGTCTGTGTCTTTGGTGTTATAAAGTTGCTTAACCGGATGAAAGTTGAAGTGGATGAACACTTCGTTTATTCCATAATTCCCTTTGTTCTGGCAGGGTCGTCCCTGAGGGTGCTTGAGGATGCCAATGCATTCAGTGCTCCCCTGAAATATCTCATTATTACCCCCAACATCTACTTTGTGGTTTTTGTTGTGACACTTGCCTGTCTGGTAGTATCCAAAAAACTCTATGACTTAGGTGTTGCAGGCGACTGGAAAAAGACATTTGCCGCTGCAGGAGGATTGTGGTTTTTAGCCAACCTCGCTGCTCTTCTCTATTTAGAGGACATTGTAAGGCCCGATGCGCTTGTCCTGATTCTGGTGATAGGAACACTGGTTGCTTTTTCCATTTACGGCCTGGCACGCTGGCAGGGAATCGGCCTGATCACAGACAGGCTCAATTTCACCATTCTATTGGCTCATTTAATGGATGCATCTTCCACATTTGTCGGTATTGATATGCTGGGATATTACGAAAAACATGTTGTGCCTGCCTACCTGATCGATCTGACAGGTACGGCGTTTGTGATGTATCCTCTCAAACTTGCTATCTTCATCCCGGTGATATATGTGCTGGACACCCAGTTTAACGATAGCGAGGAATCAATATCTTTAAGAACTTTCGTAAAGATGGTTATTATTGTACTGGGATTGTCCCCTGCTACGAGAAACACACTGAGGATGGCACTGGGTATCTGAAATGAAACGCAATAATATCTTTCCCGGCTCTCTGGTTGCTGAAGACCTGCAGAGATACTTTATTTCACTGAAAAGTCTTTTTCTATTGTCCATTGCGGTATTTTTCATCTCGGCATTGGCGGGTTATATTTATACTTCCATGAATCCTGCCTCCGCTGACATCTCCTTGCAGGAGCTGCAAAACCTGGTGGATATCATCAAGGAACTTTCTCCCTTGCAGATCATGCTCTTTATTTTCCTGAACAATGCCCTGAAAAGCCTGGCGGTCATCCTGCTGGGCGTAAGTCTGGGTATCATTCCCCTTCTGTTTCTGGCCTATAACGGTTATGTGCTGGGTGCAGTGGCCTATATAACCGGTGTCGAGGAAGGCCTTTCATTTGTATTACTGGCGATTATTCCCCACGGTTTGATCGAGCTGCCGATGATATTTATCTCGGTT
>JBMCCK010000053.1:0-6889 GCA_048619255.1 Methanohalophilus sp.
GATATCGACCCTGAAAGCATCCAGATAAGGAGATATATGCCTCAATGCCTCAGGTGTGATATAACCGTTTGTCACATAAACCGTAGCCAGACCTGCCTCTTTAGCAAGTTTTGCACTGTCATATGTATATTCATACCATATAGTCGGCTCATTATAGGTCCAGGCAATACTCTTGCAACCTGCTGCAAGAGCTCGATCGATTGCCTGTTCAGGAGTAATTTCCACCGATTGTGCTTCATCCAGATTGACCTGCGAGATGGTCCAGTTCTGGCAATATTTACAGCGGAAATTACATCCGATGGTTCCGAGTGAATATGAGTAAGTGCCCGGATAGAAATGGAATAAGGGCTTCTTTTCGATCGGATCAACGGCTTCACTTGAAACTGTATTATAGATCAGGCTATACAGTTTTCCTTCCTTATTCTGTCGCACCCTGCAAAAACCGGTTTTACCTTCTGCTATACGACACCTGTGATTACATAAATTGCAATGTACCTTTTTATCCTCAAGTTGTTCATAGAACATAGCTTCTTTTAACAAACTTATACCCCCATTTAACTGGGTACTTTGAATGATAAAAAACTATCTGCCAACAGATTAGAATGTTCCAACCCTTGCATCCACTGTTGCCTTTCTAAGGTACAGATCGATATTTCCATCTGATGAATTCAGATAAAAGACTACATAATTGTCTCCTTCATCAACATCATAATCACCGGGATGAGCAAGACCTGCGTCTTTAGCAGAGTCATTCAGATATTTCTCCCATGCTGAAGGATAACTGGTATTCATAGAAATTGTAAGGTTGGTAAGTGACTCATTTTTATTTGGAGTAAACTCCTCAACCCAATCATTACCTGTAAGTTTTATTTCTTCAATACCGTTGCTGGTAATGACTTCTCTATCTCCGACAATCTCCATAAAAATCAATTTAACTTCCAATGTGGATTCATTTTTTATTGAAATGGACGGGTCCAGTTTCATAAGGGATTTGTCCCTTTGCGAAACTATCACAGCACCGTTTTCATAGGTAAAGGTTTGGTCAATATAATAACCATTGTTTGAAGTATAACGAATATTACTGAGATTATAGGAATCAGAAATTAAAGAATCGGTAGTATTTGTAATATTTCTTCCCCTAATATCCATATTGTAAATACCATCATTCACCGAAAGTACGCCACTTGATTTGGTGGGACTCACTATGGGTATATCTCCTCCTCCCATCTTGATGGGTATGCTCAAAGAAACAGTACTATTTTTTTCAATGGAACTGGCAAGGGAAAGCATATCGGCCCGGGCCTTTAATTGGGACATGTCATCATAGACATCATCCATATGGGCTTTTTCAGCATCTGTTTTCCATTCTGGTATGTACTGAATGTTAAAGACAGCAAGGACTGTCACAAAAAGGCCCAGTAAAAGGACAAATGAAACTACTGTTGATACTGCAGACTCGGATTCAAAAAACTGTTTTACTGAGTTCATATAGTTTCATTACTCCTGATTATATGTAATCCTGTTCTCAGATGAATTGTGTAAATGTGATATAAGCTATCAATACCAGGAACAGTGAATGTTTCATGCCCGCTAAAACACTGCCTGACCCCATCTTACCGGCAACCAGCCCGGAACACACGCCCTGTATAAGGGATGCATGGAAGAACAACAATATATAAGCTTCCATGTCAAATTGAATATTCAGGGGCATACCTGCCACTGCATCTGCTGCAGAAGAGGGTACTGCCGGAAGGAAGTAGGCAGCAAGCACATAAATGATGAAAAGAAACACCAGAAATGCGATGTAGACTATGAATACATATACTGACATTTCAGCTGAACGTTCCCTTTTAAGCTGACTCTGCATCTCGGCTTCTGATGCAGCGATGTTGAGTACACTGATAACATCGCTTGTTGACTCGCTGGCCTTTATGATAAAAGTAATAATTCGACTGTTAAATTCAGTCCTGATCCTGTATTCAAACTTTTTGAGCACTTCCTCTAGATTGCCACCCCATGAGAGATGGGAAGCCATTCTTTTGATTTCTGTATTCAATACACCGATTTTTGAACGTGAAACCAGGGATATTGCGCTGGAGAGACGAATTCCTGCTTCATTGATACTTGCAAGTTTTTTCAGGAACTCGGGCATTTCACTTTCAACTTTTGAAACCCATCTTCTCTTTGTTTCATAAAATACAATAAAAGGAATACTTATGATGAAAAATGAAAACACAATGTAATCATCGATCGCAGCCGCTGCCTCTACATTGATGTAGCTTAAACTGATGCTTGTAAAATCGAGTGACGACAATATGGTCAGGTTTTCCCGGATACCATATAAAATGCAAATCAGACCTGCAGGAATACTTAATGTTAAAGAATAATGAGGCTTGCTGGTCAACCACTTAAAGGGATTGCTTACTTTATCAATAATGCTATACATCCTGTAGTTCCAGGAAATTTTCTTCAACATCTTTTCATCTAGAGTTGAATATTCATTAACTCTTACATTGTCAAATTCATTGAGAATTTGCTGTGAAGTTTGAAAACTTTTTCCTTCCAGGTTATCCGATATTGTGGATAAGAAAACTATGAATAAAACAGTGCCTATCGGTATGAGGACGTAAACTAAAGTGTACAGTACGTCTAACGAATTCGATCCCATAAAGCCCAAAACGATAAGTATTGTTATGAGAAAAACAGGACCAACTACGAATACTGTAATATAAACTTCTGCAAGTATTGCGAGTGTTTCAAGGAAGGTCTTTTGTTCTCTGCTTGCAAGAAAACGATATTCTTCACTTTTATTTTTGAGGTATGAGGTAACATCCCCTCCACTGGATACAATTGAAAGCATACCATCCAGGAAATTCTTATATTTTTCAGAAGGAGAATTGTCATTTGCATTTTTCAGTGCTGTGAGCATGTCATAGCCAAAGTATTCCATATCCCTGATTATGTATCCGAATTCATCTGCAGCGACCCCATAAATATGCCTCTGCTGGCTCAAAGATTTAAATATATCAAAAAGGCTCATTCCTCCGCCTTTGCTCAATGCATACATGTATGCCACAGCATGGGTTAATGATTGGTCAAGGTAAGCCTTGCGAGTGCTTGCCCAGAGGAGCGGAAGTTTCATCTGGATATTAAACACTATCGTGGAAAATAGCAGGGCCATTATCAAGGACGATAGAAGAGCAATTATGCGCATATCATCGACAATGGATACATCAAGAATCTTGAATAGATGCGATGCAATAAAATAAAATATAATACCTGTTGTGAAAAAAGAAAATAGTGAATAGAAATATCCTGTTGAGATATATTGGTCTGAAGGAATAGCAAAACGTGCACTTTTCAGGGAATGATATAATTTCGGATACTCATCTTTTTTTTGGAATGCATGTTTGCCGAATAATCTGTATGCAATATCCTGAAAAGGCATCATCGAAAATCACTTTTCCTGCTGCAGAAAGTCTAAAAGGGCATCATTTTTGATTGCATCCAGCACTATTTCAGGAGATGTCGCATAGGTTTTCACCAGTAGTGAAATATTTATATAATCTCTGATATCATGATCCAGAAGGTATTCAAGAATCATATGCCGATTGTGCGTTTCTTCCCGTAATTTTTTGGGAGACCAACCTTTTTTCTGCACGATGAGTTTTAATACATTGGATTGGCCATTGTTGTAAAATTCATCTTTGGTAGAATCCCATTGATATAATTCATTGATCCTTATATCTCCGTTCTTAGGATCCATTCCTGTAAATTCGACCAGACTATCCATTCTGCGTACTCTTTTTTTATCCAGGTATACCTGTCTTTGTATACAGAGGATGTCAAGGGACTGGAGCATTACATGCGGTACATTGATAGGTTCATTTTCAAGTCTGTTTACCACCGTCTGCACATCACCTGCATGTATAGTGGAATAGGTTGTATGCCCGGTCGAAAGAGCCTGGAAAAGTGTAAGGGCTTCCTTGCCTCTGACTTCTCCTACAATCAGGTATTCTGGTCTCTGACGAAGGGAAGATTTGAGAAGATCGTACATTGAAACTTCTCCCGCTCCACTTCTGCTTATAGAATCTCTGGTGACGCCTGCTATCCAGTTGTCATGATGCATCATTATTTCTCTTGTATCTTCTATGGATACTATTTTGGAAAGCGGCGGTATGAACAATGAGATTGCGTTTAGCATTGTGGTTTTACCT
Organism: Methanohalophilus sp.; assembly: GCA_048619255.1. Taxonomy (GTDB): domain Archaea; phylum Halobacteriota; class Methanosarcinia; order Methanosarcinales; family Methanosarcinaceae; genus Methanohalophilus. The sequence continues at coordinate 4,218 of JBMCCK010000053.1, forward strand.
GAAGCCGTTCCTCCTGCAAAAATGGCACTAAATCCGTTTTCAATTGCCAGCCAGAAGTATACCATTATTTCAAGATTGCATGTTCCAAAATTGATAAGATCTATAGGAGTAATTGGATCTCCTCTGAACTTACGTACATTAAAAGAACTGCCCCTGGTAGTAATTTCCTTACCTAGGGTAGCCTGCAGTCTGGACCCGTCGTTAAGAGTAGCATCAACAAGCGGTTCACTCACTGAGATGTGTTTCCCTGATCTCTGGCAGAGAGTGATCACAAAAGAGTTAAGTTTGTCTTCAGTATATGAAATATTTGTTTCAATATTCAGATATCTCCGGTGATAAAGATATATGGGAATATCCACTCCGTCACATGAAATATCTTCAATATCAGAATCCATCATAAGAGGATTGATTTTTCCAAATCCCAGAAAATTTCGCCTCAGGTAGTAAAGGATTCTATATTTAGAAGAAACTTCCAGGGGAATATGGTAACGTTTGAATAGAGAAAGTGCCTTTGAAACAAGGATTATATCCTTATCTGAATCAGAACATGGCGTATCATCGATTGTGAGAACGTCCTTCAGATCGCTATAGGTGCGCTCCAGAATTTCCTTCTCATACACAGAAAGCGAAGGTTCCACAACCACATAACGGTATATACCCAGTCTTTTGAGGATGCTTATGAATACATATGGCTCATCGACCCAATAGCGTTCAATTTCCTCATACTCTTCTGGAATTTCAAAATCTACCAGACCACCATGGATTTCAGATTCATAAGCAGGTATTGTTTCAGGTTTCCCTTTCCAAAACTGTAATTTGTCAAGAAAAGACCTGCTATATAGGCATGCCTGATTATAATCTTCTATCCTATGCGCCAAATCTTTCATACCATTCTCCTTGAAAGAATAAAGTATAATTCAAGTTAATATGGGGAGAATAATATATATATTTTTCACAAAAATAGTGGTCAGTATTCTCTACTGACCATATAATCGGCAATTTCAATCAATGTCTTTTTTGCCGGGGAATCTTCCAGCAAATCAAGTTTGCTTTTACCATCCTCAAGATAGTTATCAGCCATTTCTCTGACATAGGTAAGGGTTCCTGATTCTTCCAGTTTTGTGACTGCATCGCTGATTTCATTCTGGGTCGCATCCGCTTTGCCAAAGCATTCCAGTTCAACGCCATTATTCAGGGCATGAAGTGCAATAAGTGTTTTTTTACCTTCTTTCAAGTCACTACCTCTTGATTTACCCAGAATTTCTTCCGGAGTAACCAGGTCGATCACATCATCATGTATCTGAAAACTTATACCTGTAAGACGGCCGAATTCATACAGTGCATCAGCAATTTCATCAGATGCTCCTCCCAGGATGGCACCAACCTTGGCAGCAGCACCATAAAGCACAGATGTTTTGTTTTCTATCATTTCCAGATACTCATCTACATCCACAATATCCCTTTTTTCAAAATCAACATCCAGCCACTGCCCTTCACAGATTTCGGTACAGGTACGGGACAATAATGCCACACACTTGAGTAATTTTTGTGGATCAGCATCCATTTTTGAAATTATCTCAAAGGCACGGGAATAAAGGGTATCGCCAGCCAGAATTGCTCCTGCAGTGCCCCATTTTACATGAAGTGCCGGCATTCCGCGGCGAATATCATCCCTGTCCATAATATCATCGTGGATAAGTGTGAAATTATGGATCAGTTCAAGGGCAACAGCAGCAGGAAGCACAGAATCAGAATCCCCGCCCACTGCTTCAGCGGAAAGCATGAGAACTGCCGGGCGAAGTCTTTTCCCTCCGGCATCCGGAAGGTACCGTGTTGCACGGTACAATTCCTCCGGGTGATCGATGGGCAGGAATTCCTGTATAGATTCATCGACTAGGGCACTGCGTTTTTTTAATTCATCAATTAAATCCATGTTATCCCAACCAATTATGATAGCAGGTTTAATCTTCAAGATATAATTCTTCTCCGTTTCTCAATAGATGAAGGGTGTGACCGAGTTCATAGCCTGCGTCTTCAGCCATTTCAATATAGGCACTGTGCATATCGATGTTGCCGTGTGCAGGAATTACATTATCGGGATTTACGAGCCTTATTAATTCCCAGTGGTCTTCACGGTATGCATGTCCGGAAACATGGACATTGTCATACAGACGTGCTCCTTTCATTTTGAGTTTTGTCTCAAGAGCATACCTGTTTGCCTGTGTCATGGGGGTAGGGATTGTGTTTGCTGAAAAAATGACCTTATCTCCGGATTCTATCTTATAGGCAGTATCACCATTGGCAACCCGGGAAAGAATTGCCCCTGGCTCACCCTGATGGCCTGTAACGATTGGGAGGTATTTGTCCTTACCTTTATCCATTATTTTCCTGAATGCCTTGTCAATATCTTTCCGGTTACCGTATATTTCTGTTTTCTTCGGAAGTTCGATGTATCCCAGTTCACGGGCGGTATTGACATATCTGTCCATAGAGCGTCCAAGCAGGATCGGGGTCCTCTTCATTTCTGTCGCAAACTGCATTATGGAATTCAGACGGGCAATATGGGATGCGAAAGTGGTTATTATCATACCCACATCGGATTCTTCAGTTCCAAGTAATACATCACGAACCATATCATGGGCTATTCTTTCGGAAGGGGTTTTACCTGCACG
>JBMCCK010000054.1:0-6805 GCA_048619255.1 Methanohalophilus sp.
CTACTACCTACTAATTCTCATAATTCCATTACTTATTGTTGCCATCTATTTTTATAGGCACAACAAAGAAGAGAATGTCAAAAATTCTGTTACCAGCAGTCCAGATATATCCGAAATCGAACAGTCAAAGGAATTCAAGCAAACTGATGAAAAGGTTCATACTGCAAGACCAGAAGAAGAAACCAAAAAAGAAAGTGAACTGCCCGCAGACCTGAAGGAAATCCTGGCAATCATACAGAAAGCCGGAGGAAGAATCACCCAGAAAGATCTCAGACAAAAACTTAATTGTTCCGAGGCAAAGGCAAGCCTGATGATCGCAGATCTACAGAGAAGAGGACTTATTGACAAGTTCAAAAAGGGAAGGGGGAATATACTGGTATTGAAGGATGAAAATATTCCCGACCACCAAAACCTATAATTGTCTATTACCCGTTAGGAATGCAAAACAAATAATCCGAATTATACCAAAAGGAGATCACCTATGAGAGTTTCAATGGATATAGAACTGAAAGACACGCCAGGTCAGCTCCTTTGCGCTCTGACACCCATATCAGAATTACGCGGGAACCTGAAATCAATTGTCCACCACCATGAAGAAAGGACACCAAGAGGCACCATTCCAGTACAGCTCGTTTTTGAGGCTGAACCTGATAATCTCGATGCAATTATAGAAAAACTGGAAGAAAATGGCATCGGAATCAGCAGAGTGGATGAAAAAAGATTGATCGAGGAAGGAGCAGTCATCCTGATAGGTCATATTGTCCATACCGATATTCAGGACACTATCGACAGCATTGACAGGACCGGGTATGCAGAAGTTGTGGATATTTCCCTTTCCATGCCCCATATTAATACCACTTCATCTGCTTCCCTGAAGATATGTGCTGTTGGGATAAAAGAACTGCATGAAGCAATCAGCATACTAAAGAATGTTGCAAAGAAAAAAGACCTGCTTGTTATTGAGCCAATAAGGGCAGAATTTTCCTGAGGAGTGATACATATGAAAGTTATTCGTGCATCAATAATCGGTTTTGGTTCTGTAGGACAGGGAGTAGCTCAGGTATTACTCCAGAAAAAAGAAGAGATCCAAAAAAAGGGTTTTGACCTGAAAGTTGTTGCTGTGGCTGATTCCAGAAGTGCTGCCATCGATGAAGAAGGGCTTGATCTTGAAATGGTCTTCAACAGTAAAAAGGAAAATGGACGAGTGGGATCCGAAACACTTAGTGGCCTGGAAGTTATCAGGAATGTAGAACATGAAGTTGTCATTGAAACCACCCCTACCGACATTGAAACCGGAGGAGTGGGCCTTGAAAACATGTTGACAGCTTTTGGAAAGGGAATGGATGTGGTGACATCCAACAAAGGTCCCCTGGCCCTCAAATATGGGGAACTTGCAGAAACTGCCCAGAAAAATAATGCTAAATTCAGGTTTGAGGCAACTGTTGGTGGTGCCATGCCGGCAATAAACCTGATACGTGATACTATAGCAGGCAACTCAATTATCAGTATTGAAGGAATCCTGAATGGAACCTGCAATTACATCTTAACAAGGATGATGGAAGAGCACGCATCATATGAACAGATGCTTGCAGAATCCCAGGAGCTAGGCATTGCTGAAACTGACCCAACCTATGATGTGGAAGGGATCGATGCTGCCTGTAAACTTGTAATCCTTGCAAACTATGTATTCGATATGAAAGCAACATACCATGATGTGGATGTAAAAGGTATTACCAGTATCACTCCCGAAGCTCTCTCCCTGGCTCAATCCGAAGGATATGTAATCAAGCAGATTGGAGAAGTAAAGGACGGATGTATCCAAACATCACCACGTCTAGTTCCGGAAAGTCATCCACTTGCTGTTGGAGGAACCCTCAACGTTGTATCGGTGCAGACCGATCTTGCAGGCACAGTCACCTCTACTGGCAGGGGTGCGGGTTCTATCGAGACCGCAAGTGCAATCCTGAGCGATCTTATATCCATTTACAGGGAAGATTGAGAACAGGTGTTCATAAGTGACATCTTTTGAGTATTTTGCGAATATATGTGCAAAAATAGAGCAAACTCCCGGTTCACTGGAAATGACCGATGTGATTGCAAAGCTCCTAAAAGAGGTCACAATTGAAGAACTTCCTATTGTGACCCACTTTGTAATGGGTTCGGTTTTCCCTGCCTGGAGTGACAGGCAGATGGGTGTAGGAAACAGACTCCTATATACTGCTCTCTCAAAATCATCAGGGGTTTCAGAGGAGGAAATAGAAAATATCATCCGCAAAACCGGCGACATAGGGGAAACAGCAGTACAGGCCCTGTCCTCCAATCCTGCCGGACAATCTACATTTTCAGCATTTATTGAAGAAAAACCCGGCATGGAGATCAAAGAAGTTTATGAGAGGTTTACCCATATTGCAGATACGGCAGGGAAACGTTCCCATGGTACCAAAATAAAAAATCTACAGTATCTTTTCAATTCTGCAACACCTATAGAGGCACGATACCTGGCCCGGCTTGCTATCGAACAGCTGCGTATCGGTGTGGGAGAAGGAATCGTCAGGGACGCGATCTCCAAAGCTTTTGAAACTGATGTGGACGTAGTAGAACGGGCATTCATGTTGACAAACGACCTGGGGCTTGTAGCCGTTGCAGCCTGCAATGGTGGCAATGAAGAAGTACAAAAACTTGACATCCAGCTGAATCGCCCTGTCAAAATGATGCTGGCACAGGTAACACCCAGTATCCAGTCAGCCCTTAATGACCTCGGAGAAGTTGCCATAGAATGGAAATTTGACGGGGCAAGAGTGCAGATACATAAAAAAGGAGATAACATACATATATTCTCCCGCAGGCTTGAGAATGTAACATCCTCCCTGCCCGATGTAGTAAAAGAAGTTCAGGAAAATGTGAATGCAGACACGGCTATTCTGGAAGGAGAAGCCGTGGCGATCGGAGAAGATGGCAAACCCCGGGCATTCCAGGACATACTTAAGCGGTTCAGAAGAAAATATGACGTTGAAACAATTGCCAAAGCAATCCCTCTCAAACTAAACCTCTTTGACGTGCTCTATCTTAACGGGGAAAGTCTGATTGACAATCCTCTCAGGAAAAGAAGAGAGTTGTTGTTCCAGAATGTCCAGAGCAGTGACAGGATACTCGTAGACAGACAAGTAATCACCGATAATGAGGAAGAGATACAGGAAATCTATGCAGATGCTCTCAGGGCAGGCCATGAAGGAATAATGATTAAAAAGCCCGATGCACCTTATTCCCCTGGTAAAAGAGGCAAAAACTGGCTTAAGAAGAAACCACTCATGGAAACCCTGGATCTTGTGGTTATCGGTGCTGAGTGGGGATATGGACGTCGTGCAAACCTGATTGGTTCCTATGCCCTTGGTTGTTATGACCCGGACACCGGAAAATTCCCTGCCATTGGCAAGGTAGCCACTGGAATTACAGATGAAAAACTGGCAGAACTTACCACACTTTTTTCTGATCTTATTGTTTATGAAGCAGGCAGAAAAATAGAATTAAAACCGGAAATTGTCTTTGAGATTGCTTTTGAAGAGATACAAAAGAGTCCCAATTATGAATCCGGATATGCTCTGCGTTTTCCCAGGCTTGTTAATGTGAGGGATGATAAATCCCCCGAAGAAGCAGAGAGCCTGGAAAGGATTGGGGAGATATATCACTCCCAGAGATCCTGATTATCGCCCCAATTCAGCATGGGCGCGTGCCAGATGGCCGGCTGCCTGTGCACCTACAAGAGAGATTTCTCCTGCAAGTACCGCTGATGCTATTATTTCAGCCAGCTTTTTTGAATTGGCACCGGGTACATCACTTCCACCGGCAATTCCCAGCAAAGCCAGGCATTCTGCCTGCGTATCTATTTTAGTGCCTCCACCCACGGTACCCAGCTGTAATGCCGGCAGGGTCACAGTACAATAAAGGGAACCATATTTTGTGACGTCCATTGTAGTTATCGCACTGCTACCTTCAACAACATGAGCAGGATCCTGGCCACATGCAATATACATGGCAGCGATTATATTAGCCGCATGGGCATTGAATCCTAGGGACTGGGCACGTGCTGAACCCAGAAGGTTTTTCCTGTAATTCACCTCTTCCATTGCTTGCGGAGTGGTCTTTAACTTCTTTTCTACAACTTCAGCAGTTAACTCAACTTCCACAACCACAGTTTTACCCCGGCCCTTGATGTTATTGATTGCTGCAGGTTTTTTGTCGGAGCACATGTTTCCAGAAAGTGATACCGGATAAACACCGAACTCATCACTGATCAGGTCTACAATCGCCTGGGTAGCAATAGTTACCATATTCATTCCCATAGCATCCTTGGTGTCAAATTCAAAACGCAGGTAAACATTGTTACCCAGGACATATGGCTCAACACCGGTAAGTTTACCAAAACGTGTTGTTTCAGAAGCTTTATTTTGAATTTGTTCAAAAACGTCCCGGTCTTTTATCCAGTCAACAAATTCTTTTGCGTGATTGATATCATTCATTCTGAACACAGGTGCCCTGGTCATCACTTCATTGAAGATCCTCACTACAGTGCCACCTGAAACAGAAATAGCTGAACAGCCACGATTCACACTGGCAACCAGGGCCCCTTCTGTCGTGGCAAGAGGAAGATAATATTCTCCTTGCGCAAATTCCCCCCTTATTTTAACGGGACCTGCAATTCCCAGAGGAATCTGCACCGCCCCAATCATATTTTCAATATTGCGCTTACTTGCTTCATTCTCATTTATACTGAAACTACCAATATGTTCCAATTGTAAATCCCTGATTTTTTCCAGAGCCATTCTGCGAAGGAGCACAGCCCTGTCCTTTTCGACATGTTTGTCCAAACGGTGCATTGAAAGGTCGCCACTTACAAGTTGGCCCAATAATTCCTTTTCTTCCATAGAAAGTTGATTTTCTGGATTCATTGTGATCACTAATGATTTTGTGAATATGTATAATTAGCACATATTGTTACAAGTATTCCACGCATAATAATCTTTAGAAATTAAAATCTTAAAACATAATTCCTCATACTAATGATTACTATACAAAACGATGCGGATAACGTTAAATAAGAATAAATATAATTTAGACTTGCTAGTGGTATAGCAGGTGGTACAACAGGAAAGCTTACATCAACAGCCTTAGTTTAGGCTATCTGTTGTGCTTCTCTTCCTATATAGCAGATGTGGTGGTATGAGCTAATGGAGAGTGGGAATAGTCCAAACCTAGCTTCTGAGACTAGTCAGACCCCCGATTCAGAATTCAATAAATGGAGAAGGGAATGGCTGGTCAAAAAGGCAAAAGAAAGAAGTAGCCATGGTACAAGGGAAAGTAATCCCGATATGGACAATGGTTTCTGGTACTGGTACATGGAAAAAAGTGCAAATTTGCATAAAAGGTACATGCATCTTTATGATGACATTACTGCAAAAGAATTCAGGAAAAATAAAGAGAGCCTAGATGAGTCTGGGGATGACATCGATTATATAAGGCAACAATTCCTGAAACAGGATAGAGAAACAGTGAAAGTACTTGCAGACAAGCTTGCAAAAGTGGGTTTGGAAAAAGAATCAAAAGAATTCCTGTCCTTAAAGCCCATGCAGAAGGAAACTATCCAAAAACTTGACCGTTTTTTTGAAGTTTTGCATAGCAAACATTATAATGATCTTGAAATCGTCGATTTTTATTTATCCCTCTCACCAGAAGAAAGAGTGAAACTGGGTTGCAAACCCTAAAAATTCACGAATATCTTTTCTTTTGCAACCTTTTCCAGTATGATTATCCGATAGTCTTAAATAAACAACTGTGCGTACAAAACAGTACTAAAGTGTACACAGAAGAGTGACTTATCATGGAATATACAAAATATATACTCGATGAAAATGATATGCCAAAGAAATGGTATAACATATTACCTGACATGCCCACTCCCCTCGAGCCTCCATTGAATCCTGCAACAAATGAACCAATAAAACCGGAAGAACTCGAACCTCTTTTTGCCAGGGAACTTATCAAACAGGAAATGTCTGATAAGCGTTACATAGACATCCCCGATGAAATAAGAGATATCTACAAGCTCTGGAGACCATCCCCCCTCTACCGTGCCTCAAGACTTGAAAAAGAACTCGACACACCTGCAAAAATCTACTACAAACGCGAAGGTGTAAGCCCTGCTGGCAGCCACAAACCTAACACCTCCATTGCCCAAGCTTACTACAACATGAAAGAGGGAACCGAAAGGATTACTACTGAAACGGGAGCAGGACAGTGGGGAAGTGCTCTTTCTCTTGCATGCAACTATTTTGATATTGAATGTAAGGTATACATGGTACAATCAAGTTTCTATCAGAAACCTTACAGGAAATCCCTCATCAACCTCTGGGGAGCAAATGTAATTCCATCCCCGAGTAATGAAACCCAGTTTGGCAGAAAGATCCAGGAAGATTTCCCTGATACAAGTGGAAGTCTGGGTATAGCCATCAGTGAAGCTGTGGAAGATGCTGCTCTCAATGATAATACCAAATATGCATTGGGTAGTGTACTTAACCATGTGATGCATCACCAGACAATAATAGGACTGGAAACCCAGGAACAGATGAAAATGGCCGAGGATTATCCGGACGTCGTAATCGGCTGCTGTGGTGGCGGTAGTAACCTTGCAGGAATCGGACTTCCATTCATCAAAGATAAGATAGATGGCAATGATCTGAAAGTAATCGGTGTAGAACCATCCGCATGTCCTACCTTAAGCGCAGGGGAATTCAGATATGATTACGGTGAT
>JBMCCK010000055.1:0-6472 GCA_048619255.1 Methanohalophilus sp.
TTTATTTTTCTGAGGAGAGATCTCATTATAAGTAACAGGTATTTTTATATTTTTCAACTTTACATTGGCCAGTAAAGCAATTGAAGTCAGTAATGACAATACAGTCAGGATGGTGAAAATCGGCAAGCTTACATTGACATCGGTATACCCGGCGCCTGCGACAACTCCCTGCTGGGAGAATAATATTTCATACCTTTCAAGGAAAAATCCAAAGGCAATTAATGCAAATAGAAATGCAAGTATTGCAGAAAGGTGTACAAGAACTTTTGTAGGCAATTTATCCATAATATCTTTTAAATCAATTGACTGGTTCAAAAAATAAGGTTCTTCAGAATCTTCTATTCCAATTCTATCAGAGCTGAATAAGGGCTCAAGCCTGTAAAAATAAAGAGCCAGTACCAGTATCAGAGAAAGGATTGTCAGGCCGAGGAATACACCTCTTATCATATGAAGGAAAGGTAGCTGGAATACGTAAAACCCAATGTCATTCATAAGGATGGGGTCTTCTAATCCGAATGACGTACTATTAAAATAAAGTAGTATAGTTTTCCAGTTACCACTGAATATGAGACCAAAGATAAATGATACGGCCGCAATTGCTACCAGAATTATCTGAGAATCCACTTTTTCTGATGTAATATTCTTTTCTGTGAGAATCTTATCAATCGAGTCTCCTGCAAATTTTGCATTTATATAAAGGAATAAGAATGCAATTATAAAACCTGGAATTATCGCAAGTAATTTCCATTGTAAAATAGTTGTAAATACGGATGTATATCCTATCATGTCAAACCATAGGTAATCCGTGTAAATTCCCACTAGGGGACCTATCCCCAAAAATAATGCAAGAATTAAGAGAAATAGAATTTTCATATCTTTCATAATAAACCTCAGGAGTAATCTGACTCATATAAAAGTCTCATTTATAGAGGATTTTGCATGCTTATAAACCTTTTTTCCCACATGATTGGGATAATTATATGAATATTGGTACATTAATTCAATCCACAAAGTAAATATAATCTGTCTTATATACATTCCCATCAATAATGAGGTATATCCATGTATTCAAGATTTATCCTATCCCTCCTGTTGATATGTGCTGTGACCACCACTGCATCTGCTTACACACTTGATGATGTCGAGTGGGACACAAGTATCGATTCTACAACCCTTCATTGGGGAGATTCCGTGGAGGATAATGGTTATACTATTACTGCCGAGGATTTCCAAAAGGATAAACATGTCTATATCAGCATATCGAAAAATGGCCAAACCGTGAAACATGGAGCATTGCTTGTTGGCGATAATCTTGAATACAGGGATACTGAGGAAGGAAAAGATATCCGGGTCCATGTTAATGAAGTTCAGGTCAATATTGATGAGTGGACTGGGAACATGGAAGATCCCACCGCGAAAATACAGGTAGATCAAAGGGGCGAACCTGAGTTTGATATTAGTATCGACACAGACCGGGATGAATACGACCCTCGTATAAATTCCGAAAACGAAATGGAAGTTACATTGAAAATCAAAAATGATGGTTCAGCCAAAGCTGAGGATATTCAGTTTACTGTTGATCCGGCAGGAATGGAGGTTGTTAGAGGCGATCTTACAGAAACCATATCTTCACTTGGGGCCGATAAGACTACAGAGGAATACAAATTAACTCTAAAGGTTCCTCATCTGTGGGAGGAAACGGATTTAGATATTGTTGCTACAGTAGATGGATATGATATCAACGGCGATCTCCAGGAAAGTGAGGAGATTGAGAGTGTAACAATAGCTCCTAAGGTTGAATTGATGTTAACAAAATCCATGCCTGAAAAAGTATATATGGATGAAACGGCCCGGGTTTCAGTTTCAGTACGCAACAATGGAATTTACGATGTGAGTGACATTGTAGTAGTGGATGAGTTATTCGATCATATGGAATTAATTGATGATATAAATCTCAAAAAAGAACTTTCTCTTGAAGCCGGAGAAACGATTAAGCTTTTTGAGTATTCACTGAAACCTACAAAGTCAGGAGAATTCAAAGCACCTGCTACAATTGCTTCTTTCAAAGCACCTAACGGGAAAACATATGAGTATGAATCGAATGAACCAGAAATTGAAATAAACGGCCCGGTAATATCAGTTACGCAGAGTACGGAGAGTCTAACAGTTCGGCCATCAGATGAAGTAAAGGTTTCTGTAAAAGTGAGCAACAAAGGTAACAGGGATGCCAGTGTGAATGCCGTATCTGAAATACCTGAAGATGTTACCTTCGTGAGTGGAGAAACCAGTCTGGATCAGGTTATTCCAAAAGGTGAATCAAAAAGTTACAATTATATTGTTCGTGCAGAAAATGATGGTAATTTCACAGTACCTGCTGTAAAAGCGTCTTTTATTGATATGGAAAATTACAAAGGAGAAAGGGTCTCCAATACCCTGCAATTTAATGTCACCGACACTTCAACTCGGGATACAGCAACTGATACGTCAAACAAGGCAGATTCACAAACATCCGGTGATGAGGAGGATAATAATATATTCAGTGATGACGAATCAAATGGCGGCTCCGGTTCAGGTGAAAATAATGAAAACAACAAAGTCCAACCTGGATTCGGTGCATTGATGGCAATTTTCGTATTGGCAGGAATATATGTATTTGGAATAAAGCGGTAATTAAAGGAATAATGTGAAGTCCAACCTCACATTATTTCGTACTATACCCGGATCAGTCGTTTACTATAAATAGTCCTTTAAAGGTTGAGGAAAAAGAAAACCTGATTCTTCCATCCAGTTTTGCATCATTTTCAGACTCATCCGGTTACAGTGGATCTGTATCATCGGGAAACATTCTCATTTCCCTTGCCACTTTTAATAAAGCTGATGAAAAAGCAAACCCAAAAGAAACCGTGGAAATGAATACATCGGCTAAGACGGAAAAAGAATCCATCAATGGAACAAATAACACCTCTCTTTGGTTCGGTGCGACCAGTAAAAGATTTTGTGAATGTAACGATGGAAATCATATATGATTCCCTCAATTTTTAATAATTTTAGTGACATTGATATGAAAAGACATGAAAAAAACTGATACAATTATATTCACACACGGTGATTCGGATGGAGTATGTTCGGGAGCCATAGCCAAAAGTGCGTATCCTGATGCCAAGATCTATTTTACCAGTCCGGTGAGTCTGTATAACAGGCTAGATATGGCTGAAGATTATGATAATATCATTATCTGCGATATAGCCGTGGATGAACGCTCATGCGTAAATCTCTACAATAAAATCAATGATATTGCCAGTCGTGCAAATGTCACCTACATTGATCACCATCCTCTTCCAAGGATGTGCTGGGATGAACCTTGGTTTTACCATGACCTGAACACGTGTGCCGCAGAACTTACATACAAGGCTTTCAAAACCCTTCTGGAAAGAGATATCCGCAGGATTGCGGTGTATGGTGCAATAGGTGATTACAGGGATAATACTCCTGCAATTAAGAAATGGACAAAGGATTGGGACAAAAGGAGTCTCTATTTCCAGGCAGGAACATTGATCCAAGCATTGCAATATGTTGGCAGGAACTATGATTTCAAAAGAGAAATTATTAACCCCCTTTCCAATGATCTGATTCCTTCTGAAATACCCAATCTAATTCCCTATGCAAAGAAAGCGTCAAGAATTGAGGAAGATTTGAGGATACGTGTAAAAGAATTGGTCCATCCCCTTCATTCAGTAGCTTATGTGCTAGATCCGGAGGGCTATCTATCCAAATCCGCAATTTATGCAGCCTCTTATGGAAGAAAAGGAATAGGGATTGCAGCCGAACACAGGAAAAATAAAGCTTCTTATGACCTGAGTTTGCGCTCTCGTAACAGCAGTGTGGATATCAACCTCCTTTTGCGAGACCTTGCACCCCAATACGGAGGTAGTGGCGGCGGACATCCAGTGGCTGCCGGGGCCCGTATTCCAGAAGAAAAACTTGATGCATTCCTCCAGGAATTTGATCGGAGAGTGACGGTGGCTGAAACAGAGAAGGAGGATTTATGAAGTCTGCTGCAGTCCCAAAAAGCAATGATTTTGAAATTGTATTTGCCGGTCGTTCCAATGTAGGCAAATCCTCGATTGTAAAAGCCCTTTCCGGCCGCAAAGTGAAGGTCGGCAAAAGACCTGGTGTCACCCTGAAACCCACTCATGTGAAGAAAGGGGAATTAGTGATTACCGATCTTCCCGGCTTTGGATTTATGAATGGTGTAAAAGAACGCAAACAGGACATTGTGAAGGATAAGATCGTATGTTATATAGAGGAGGGGAAGCAGCGGATTAACATCGCTGCCATAGTAGTTGATGCAGGTTCTTTTGTTGAAGTTGTGGACCGCTGGGATCAGAGAGGTGAGATTCCGATTGATATAGAGATATTCGATTTTTTCACGGAAATGGATCTTGAACCCCTGATAGTCGTAAATAAAATGGATAAAATAGAGGATAAGGACCAGGACAGGGTCCTTGATGATATTATTGAAAGATTGGGTCTCTTTCCTCCCTGGAGGCAGTGGATCGACAGGGTGGCCCCGATAAGTGCTAAAAAAGAAGATTTGCAGGCCCTAAATTCTATTTTAAGGAAGCGCATTCATTCTGCTAAAAGGGATTCCTTGCTAAAATACATCTGAAAATGTGTAATTGTTAGCCCCTTATGTGCAAATCCACACCCATGTCCCTGGCTATCTGACTGCATTTCTCAGTATCAATTTCAGGAACATCAACCACACTGAAACGTACATGAAGGCCTGCTTGCTTTGATTCTTCCGCAAATTCAAGCATGGCACTATAAGCGTTCTGGTAGAATGGCTTGCAAATCCTGTCATAAACGTCTGCGGATTCTGCATTGAGGCTGACTGATACTGCATCCAACCCGGCATCCACAAGCAAATCAACCACATTGATATCAGGATTTATAAGCTGCCCGTGCCCATTGGTATCCAGTCTAACATATGCTCCTCTTTCCTTTAACCAGCGTGTGACAGCAAGCAATACATCAAAACGAGCTGTTGGTTCTCCGAATCCTGTGAAAACCATCTCTTTATATTTTTTCAGGTTGTGCTTTTCCAGTTCGGTGATTATCTCATTTTCGGAAGGGTCTTTTTTAAGCCACAGATTATATCCATATAATCCTTCTCCCTGGTTGCGGATACAAAAATAACAGTCTGCACTGCATTGATTGGTTATGTTCAGGTACAGGTTACCATGGGCCTCATAACATATTGAGGGTTTATCAGTTTTCATTCATTCCAAACTCCATCGGGAATTAGGGGAAATTTAGAAGTATTACATGCAGAAGCATCAAGAAAATACATCCAGACTTCTTTGTTGCTTTCCAGTTTTACTTTTTTTCTTGTAAAGAACTTGCCTTCAAGTATATCAAGGCTATTCAATATATCTCCGTCAATACAATACACTTCTCCACTAATATTGCAACAATTATCAGTGTCCACAACAGCTGGAAAACTACCCAGATCGAACATGCAATATTGATCAGCAGTAGTACCTTTTCCAATAAATACAGAATCCTTGATTATATGATGATTGGAGAATCCATTTTTAAGAGTGCCATACACAAAAATATCCATGCTTAACCCAATCCGAAATTCAGCTTTGTGAGTGTTTTTTTCACAGGCTCGGGAAGCTTGCCACACTGGATTGCTTTCATTTGTTGTGGTGATATCGTTCGTATGGCCTTTGACATCAATCTGTCGGATCGCATCAGATTGTCCATCATTTTTCGTATATAAACAGCAGTTTTTATCTCCAGTCCCATTTGTTCTCTCCATCTCCTTTCATAAACGGATAGCTCACATTTACCTGCCAGATATTCTACAGCGGTTTCTCCTGCCAGTTTTCCCCCAATCATCGCTGTGGGGATTCCACCGCCGTTGGTAGCGATCAACTGACCGGCAGCATCACCGGCAAGCATTACATTGTTTGAGACTGTTTTTTCCGGAGCTCCCCCTACCGGCACTACTCCGGAAACCACGGAAAGTATCCTTGCATCCTGCAATTTATCAGCGGCAATGGGGTGCTTGTACATGAACTTTTCCAGGTAATCCCGGGCGCACATATTCTTTTCAAAAAGGACTTTCCGAATCCCCACACCGATGTTTGCAGTGTTTCCTCCCTGCGAAATAATCCAGGCATATCCACCGGGAACATAGTCTTTTCCGAAATACATCTCTACGGCATCCCTGTCCACTGCGGTGTTTGCAAGTTCATATTCAAAAGCCGTTCCTATGCCCATAGGGTCATGTTCCCTTGTCATACCATGGGCTTTTGCAACAATAGAATTTGGACCGTCTGCACCTATCAGGACTTTGCCCATGATTGTCGATGGGCCAAAGACCCCATCCACTTTAATTGTATTTCCACTAACATCTGTTACATTGGTCCCGACCATCAATTCGGCACCTTCCTCAGCTGCG
>JBMCCK010000056.1:0-6469 GCA_048619255.1 Methanohalophilus sp.
GGACCGGGCTGGGACTTCCCCTTGTCAAGGAATGTGTGGAGATGCATGGCGGGGAGATCGGGGTTGAAAGTGAGGTTGGTAAAGGCAGTACCTTTACGTTTACTATTCCGTTAACATAAAATAAACTCAAAGGACGCGAAATGAATGGCAAAAGTACTGGTCGTTGAAGATAATCCCATGAGTATGGAACTTACTGTAGATCTTCTTGAGTCCTTTGGCTATAAGGTAGAACAGGCTGAAGACGGGGAACTGGCTCTTGATATCGTAAATGGGACTAATGATTTAGATTTAATTTTGTTGGATATGCAGTTGCCCAGAATGGATGGACTTGAAGTTTTGAGTTATCTCAAAGAATCGGATAATCTAAAAAATACTCCTGTGATTGCCCTTACGGCACATGCAATGAGGGGAGATGAGGAAAAGTACATCAATGCTGGATGTGTGGATTATATCTCCAAGCCAATTGATATACATGCTTTCGAAAAGACAGTGGCACATTATATAGACTCTTGAGTTCAAAAAAGAGAGCATGGAAAGCCTGGCCTGAATAATTGTTTTAATTCCTCCGGTCATTTGCTGAACTCGTCTACAATTTCTCCCTCTGTATTATAAAGGCTGGCAGCATCCCCATCATTATTCCAGATCGGTCTTCCGCTTTCCAGGACAGTTCTGTGGCAGAATCAGAGTCTTCCTCTGTGTATAAGGTCACATGGATTCTGGGTCTATGGTAAAGTAACAATAATCAGAGGCGTAATTACAATTTTATCATTAACACATCTTCGCTTATTTAGAACTGTTTATCATTGATTTGTCTTATTTTTCTGTACAGTCTCAATAAATATATCAGGATTATGCTTGATGGCATCCATCAGAATATCAAACATCTCATCGTCACGGTTGTTAGCTGCATCTGCTTCAGTTGGCTCATTGGTGGTGTCACAGCGGGAACATTTTATCGGACCTTTCAATTTCAGCAACTACTCGATAAATGTCAACTTCATCAAAGTCCTTTCCAAACTTGTAGGATAGGATATTCTGTTGAGCCATATATCTGAATATGCGTGCCCTGAAAAGCTTCCGCATACAACACATTAACAAATTCAAAAATCAGATATTTATTTCTTTGAGAACATTCTTCATTAATATCCAGAAACCTATGTGGAAATATTAGGGCTGGTTACTGGTAGTAGGAAGCCCCGGGCGTGATTTGAACACGCGACCTAGTGATTACAAGTCACTCGCTCTGCCAGGCTGAGCCACCGAGGCGCTTATGGTTGCGAATGCAACCCATAGATAGCATAATGGCACATAAATTTTATGGCTGGTTGCACTATATCTAACTTCTATGTGGCAGGAAATGGCAAGAATCGGGAAAAAACTCGTGGATCATGGGTTGGTTGAGTCTCATTTTGGAAATATCAGTGTACGTCAGGGCAACAGTATGGTGATCACCCGCAGTGGTTGCCCGCTAGATGAGATATGTGCGGAGAATGTGGTGGAGGTACCCATTCATACCACCTGCGAATTTGACGGCCTCGCTTCGTCTGAAACCCGGGTTCATCGGCGTATTTATCAGGAGACTGATGCCGGATGCATCGTGCACGGCCATTGTCCCTTTGCAGTTGTGATGTCACTGCTGGATGAGAAGGGCAGTATCGAACCACTGGATAGTGAAGGTGTATGTTTCCTGGGGCATGTGCCGATTGTGGAAGGCAGCATAGGTAGTGAAGAACTTGCCGCAAACTCCGCTGTGGCCCTGTCAGAATCCGGGGGGGTTATCGTCAAAAGCCACGGCACCATATCCACAGGAAATACCTTGGATAATGCCTACATCAATACCACCCAGATAGAGCATACCTGTAAGGTACGTTATTACTACGATCTTGCTAAAAGATCCCTGTGAAAGTAAAATATTAAATCATGGAAGGACAACTAAGGGGACTATACAATGACCCTGGACCGTTTCAGGCCTGTTTTTGCAGGCCCTATATCAAGACTTGCAAAAATATTTGCAGACATGGGCATAACTCCCAACCAGGTAACACTTGCTTCCCTGCTTTTTTCCGCAGCCGCAGGATTGTGCTATGCCCTGGGGGAGACCAACATTTTTCTGATAGGTGCGGCACTCATATTCGTAGTCCTCAACTCCCTGTTTGACGCGCTGGATGGGAGTATGGCCCGCTACCTTCTCATAAACGACAAGGCCGGTGATTTCCTTGACCATGTGGTCGATCGCTATGCAGATGTATTTATTGTCGGCGGCCTGATCTTCGGAGAATATGCAGGCTGGGGTATTGGCCTGTTCACAATGGTGGGCATCCTTCTCACAAGTTATCTCGGTACGCAGGCCCAGGCATTATCCATCGGTCGTTTCTATGGGGGAATTATGGGCCGTGCGGACCGTCTTGTACTGATCATGGCCGCATCGCTGTTACACATAATCTATCCGCAGGCTATATTTGGTTACACCCTGCTTGGCTGGTCTCTTATCCTTATGGGCATAGCTTCTCATGTAACCGCCCTGCAGCGAATACATTTTATTCGCACACGTCTGGGCTGAAACAGACGCATGATTTAAATTACTCCCTGTAATTGGTTGTCCTCATGAAAAAATATGAATATATCGAACATACCGCAGATGCAAGGTTCAACGCCTTTGGGGCCACCGCAGAAGAAGCCTTCGCAAATGCCGCAGAGGCAATGTTTAATGTTATGATCGATACTTCCGACATTAATCCACAGATTACTGAGTATATTGAATTACAGGCACCTGATATGGAAAACCTTCTTGTGGACTGGCTTTCTGAACTTCTTTATCTCTTTGAAGTAAATATGGTTGTGTTCAGTAGCTTTGAGGTTTTTGCTATTGATAAAAAAGGCGATGAATACCTGCTTTCAGCAAAAGCAGAGGGTGAGCCTCTGGATCTTGAAAAACACGTATTTGACACGGAAGTCAAGGCGGTAACATATAATGACCTTGGTGTACAAATTACATCACAGGGAGTTACAGTACGCATTACAGTGGATACATGAAAAGGGGATTTGATAGGATGGATACAGAAGGATCAGAAATAGAAGGAATTGAACGGATAGACAATGATATATGGCAAGTTCCCATGGGATATAAGCCCGGGATGAGGGTGCCGGGCAGGATATATCTTTCAGATAAATTGTTCACCAATCTGGAAAAGGAAGCCGTGGACCAGGTAGCCAATGTGGCCACACTGCCTGGAATACAGAAATTTTCAATGGCAATGCCCGATGCCCATGTAGGATATGGTTTCCCCATCGGAGGAGTTGCCGCTTTTGATGCCGAGGAAGGTGTCATCAGTCCCGGTGGTGTGGGATTTGACATCAACTGTGGTGTACGCCTGATCAGGTCCAATCTGGAAAAATCCAATGTGGACGGTAAAGTCAATGACCTGCTGGATTCCCTTTTCAAGGCCGTACCTTCGGGAGTGGGTTCCAAAAGCCGAATAAGGGCATCGGAAAGTGAACTTGAAGCAATCTTCACCAATGGCTCCCGCTGGGCTGTGGAGCAGGGGTATGGTGTAGAAGCTGATCTCATCCACTGTGAAGGAGAAGGGTGCATCGAAGGAGGCGACCCTGCACAGGTAAGTGCCAAAGTCCGTAAAAGAGGCAGACCGCAGCTTGGAACCCTGGGAAGCGGTAATCATTTCCTGGAGTTGCAATATGTGGATGAGATATATGACCCGGTCGCAGCTGAAGCCTTTAATCTTAAACAGGGTCAGCTTACTTTCATGGTCCATTGTGGGTCCAGGGGCGCGGGTCATCAGGTATGCACCGACCACCTGCGTAATCTCACCCGTGCAGTGGAGAAATACAAAATCGACCTGCCTGACAAACAACTTGCCTGTGCACCGGCACAATCAGAAGAAGCCCAGGGCTATTTCGGTGCAATGGCCTCAGCTGCTAATTATGCCTGGACCAACCGCCAGATCATAATGCACCACTGTCGTGAAGTTTTCGAACAACAAATGAATATGGATTCAGATGAATTGGGTCTGGATCTGGTCTATGACGTAGCTCACAATGTCGCCAAACTGGAAAAACATGATGTAGACGGTGGAAATAAACAGGTCTATGTACATCGCAAGGGTGCAACCCGTGCTTTTCCTGCAGGTCATCCCGATGTCCCGAAGGCTTACAGGGATGTAGGCCAGCCGGTACTTATCCCGGGTAGTATGGGTACTCCTTCCTATGTTCTCTGCGGTAAGCAGGCAGCAATGGATGTATCCTTTGGAAGCGCCTGCCATGGTGCCGGCAGGGTAATGAGTCGCTCCGGTGCGAAACGCACTTTCAGGGGAGAAGAAATTCAAAAAGACCTCAGTGGCCAGGGCATCTCTGTCAAGGCAGCCCACCCTTCGGTCATTGCCGAAGAAGCACCCGGGGTTTACAAATCCAGCAGTGAGGTTGTGGATGTTGTACACAGGCTTGGTATTGCAGGTAAGGTAGCAAAACTCATGCCACTGGGTGTTGTAAAAGGCTAAAATTGAGAGAATATGAGGAAGGGAACACATTGTTTGAGGGGATGAATGGTTTTGCTTGGTTACAGTAATTCTGTATTAAACCATATGACAGGTTCCGCTTCCTCACATTCCAATGGGTGACTATAATATTTAAAATGTTTGATTAATCCCCATGTATTCACCGCTACTCATTTAATGTCCTAATGCTTTTTTATGGCCATGACAAGAGAGGAATCACGTATTAAACAGGTCCGCACCATGGCTGATTACCAGTTTGGGAAGGGATGTGGGAACATTCTCTTTTCAAGTGACATCACATTCAAGTTATCCCGTACAAAAAGGATCAGGCAGATATTTTCCGAAGGAAAACGTATGGCTACAGTACGTGCCAGGGATGGAATGTTCACTTTAAGTATTGAGGGTGCCTCATTGATTCATTCCCATCTTCCAGCACCGGGTTATCGCGTGATTATGTGTGACGATGCAGTTCCTTTTGTCTCAAAAGGGAAAACTGCCTTTGCCAAGCATGTGGAAAACATAGACCCCGATCTGAGGGCTGGAGATGAAGTTTTGCTTGTGGATAAACAGGACAATCTTATTGCCACAGGGCAGTTATTGCTTGCCCCTGAAGAAGTTCTTGCCATGCAGAACGGCCCGGCTGTTGATGTCAGGGTTGGGGTGGATAGCAGCTGATATGTAGCTGCAATCAAAATCTAAATATATATTCAACAAATAAGCATGTAAGTTATATTGTACTTCCTCAGAAGGTGAAACTATCGAAGAAGACCAGCTCCTGAAAACCTTTGTAATTCCTCCAAATACCAAAATGGAAGAACATAATATTGTTCTGGACGAGGATATTATAGTAGGGAACCATTCCGATATACGCTACGGTATAATTGCTGATTCGGTGATAATCGGGGAAAGGGTATCTGTATCAGGTGATGTACTTGCCAGGTCTGATATTCGTATAGACATCTGGTCAAAAATCGGTGGCAACGTGCGCTGTGGTGAAAATGCCTATATTGGTGAGTTTGTGAATATAGATGGCAAACTTTTCGTTAATGGGGACCTTGATGTTGGTAATGATGTGAAGATCAACAGAGGGTTTGAAGCTCATGGCTGGATAGTTGTTCGTAATCCTGTACCTGTAATCACCTATATTTTCCTCTATATCTCCGAACTTTTACGTATGGGTAAGGGTGAAGAAGTAGAAAAGGCTATGAGTGAATTCTTTGAAGAGGAAGCAAAAGAGATCAGTTATGGTGCTATGGTAGTTCCAAACGGGTCCCGCATATCTGCAGACTCTATAAGGGTTCCTGGCGCGGCCACCATAGGCGATAGCTGCAGGCTCGTAGGCAATATAAGGGCTGAATCTTTGGAAATGGGCGATTCTACTACTTTGTATGGAAGTATAAGGACAGCCAGTGATATTGAGATAGGTGAAAATAACGCCATTCATGGTAACATTGTCTCCCGGGGCAGGGTTGTGGTGGGTAAAGGTACCCATATACTGGGAGAAATCAATGCTTACTCTATCAGGATTCACGAGGATTCAAGGGTTGATGGTGTGATGCGTGCCACCGGTGGTACTACATTTATACGTGAGGAAGAAGAGGTCGCCCAGGACAGGGAACTGATAAAACTGGATATAGCAGACCAACCGCAATAAAAAGGTGTTCTTTTTTGAGTGAAACTACTGAGATTTATAGCTCTATTGTAGAGAAAGATTCAAAATACGTTATGCAAAACTACGGTCGTTATCCTATCGCACTGGATAAAGGAGCAGGGGCTCTTGTATGGGATACTGCCGGCAAACAGTATATCGATTGCGTGGCAGGAATAGCCGTAAACAATGTGGGGCATTGCCACCCTCAAGTTGTTAAAGCGATACAGGAGCAGGCAGGCAAACTCATCCATGTATCCAATCTCTATTATACCGATGTACAGGCCGGACTTGCAGAAAAATTGTCACAGGT
>JBMCCK010000057.1:0-6405 GCA_048619255.1 Methanohalophilus sp.
ATGCTTTGCCGATGACTTGTAACTATTGATGTATCCCTGGCAGAAATTATGTAAGAAGTTTCTCGTTTTTATTTCACATCCCATCCACTAAATATAAATCTCCACAGAACCAAATCCAGACAATCATGTCAGATGCACCAAATCACAATTAATGATGCCGAAGAATGCGTTTCTGAAGAGGAAGTGGAAGAATTGATGGTCAGAACTTCCAGAAAACAGGTTCGATCGGATTACCGGCGCAGTCTGGGCTCGGAAGCCAGCAGAAGATATTGTGATCTAAATACCGGGAATAACTAAAGGCTGGCAAAATTCCTTATATTGCAAATACATACTTTTCTGCATGCCATCCATAGAATCAATCAATCCATCAACCGGACAGCTGGTGGAATCCTTCCCTATGCACAATTCGCAAGACGTCAGGAGCAGTCTTAAAAACTCATATCAGGCATTCCTGGAATGGAAATCCCTTGATGTCGATGTGCGGTGTGATCATCTACGGCAAGTCGCCAAAGTGCTGCGCCAGCGCAAGCAGGAATGTGCAAAACTTATTACCCGGGAGATGGGAAAACCCATCAAACAATCATTGGGCGAGATTGAAAAATGTGCCCTGACATTTGATTATTATGCTGACAGGACACCTTCGCTTATGGAGTCACGTATGGAAGATACCGATGCAACCTATTCCAGTATATTCTTTGAACCGATGGGTACGGTTCTGTGCATAAAACCCTGGAATTTTCCCTTCTGGCAGGTGCTCAGTGCGGCTTCTCATATTCTGGCCGGTGGCAATACCATCCTGCTCAAACATTCATCCAGTGTACCAGCATGTGCCCTGAAGATCGAAGAAATAATGCAGGAGGCAGGGTTGCCGGAAGGTGTATTCCAAACTCTTATGATTGATGGCAAGACAGCTTCCTCTCTCATCCCATCTGAGGAAATTGCCGCTGTGTCCTTTACCGGAGGAACTGAAGCCG
Organism: Methanohalophilus sp.; assembly: GCA_048619255.1. GTDB lineage: Archaea > Halobacteriota > Methanosarcinia > Methanosarcinales > Methanosarcinaceae > Methanohalophilus. The sequence goes on from JBMCCK010000057.1 coordinate 975, forward strand.
GACGCCGGGTAGCTGTGGAGGTGGCCTCCTCCCTGAAGAAATACGTGCTTGAACTTGGAGGTAGCGATCCTTTCGTTGTCCTTGAAGGAGCTGATGTACAAAAGGCTGCAAAGGCGGGGGCTGCGGCAAGGTTTATCAATACCGGCCAAACCTGTATTGCTGCCAAGCGTTTTGTCGTGGAAGAGCCCCTGATGGAGGAATTTAAGAGACACTTCATTGAACAAACACGTAGTATGAAGGTTGGTGATCCGCTGGAAGAGGACACAGATATTGGTCCCCTCGTACGGGAAGAAGAAATGCATAGACTGGGTTGTCAGGTGGCAGATTCCATTGAAAAAGGCGCAAAGGTTGAACTTGATGGCGGACTGGTTGAAGGTACAGGATACTTCTATTCTCCGGTTGTACTTTCCGGAATTACTGATAATATGGCTGTAATGCGTCAGGAAACATTCGGCCCCGTTGCTCCTCTGATCTCCGTGAAAGATGAAGCTGAAGCGATAAAGGTTGCAAACGCCACTTCATATGGGCTGGGTGCAAGTATCTGGGGCGGGGATTCAAATCATCTGCTGGACATCGGAAAAAAGATTCAGGCAGGAGTTGTTGGGATAAACGGTTTCTTCAAACCGGAAGCATGCATGCCCTTTGGGGGTATGAAGCAAAGTGGGGTTGGCAGGGAGCTGTCTGATTTTGGCTTCTACGAATTCATGCACATCCGATCCCTGAAATCTTTTTAACTAAACAGGCGAGAATTTCATAATCAGGGGGTGCAAAATGTTTGAATCAGTCGGTGATTTCCACTCCACCCCGTGTATCAAATGCCAGGTACCCTTTAATGTTTGATGCTGCAGGTTTTGGTTGCGGGTAATACCACGCACCATCCTTCAGTGTGTTGTCTTGGAGAACAATATCATAATAACTGGCTTTGCCTTTCCAGGGGCAGACAGTTACGGTATCACTGTTTCTGAAATATTCCATATTGACCGATTCCGGCGGAAAATAATGATTTCCTTCCACTTTCTCGGTAGCATTACTATCTGCAAGTACGACTCCTTTATATTTTGCAACTGGCATACTAGATCCACTCCTCTTGGAAATATTGGATTAATTGATTTAAATAAGTAATCATCGTTTAAGAGCAACACGTGAAAACATGAGTAAAACCAGTCTCAAAAGTCTTGTGGAAAAGGAAGTTCCTGCAGATTTGGTTGAATATATTCCTAATAGATTTGATGTTATCGGTGACATTGCAATTGTCGGTATCCCTCCTGAGCTGCGGGATTATTTTGAAATGATTGCAACAAAAATTGTGTCCATGAGAGGTAATATCCAGACTGTTCTTAATAAAATAAGTCGGGTCAAAGGCGATCATCGTGTTTCAGATTTTGAAATCTTGCTGGGTAACAGTACTGTTACCACACACGGGGAATTCAAACACCGTTATCGTTTGGACCTTTCGGAAGTATTTTTCAATCCCCGGCTGGGTTATGAAAGGCACAGGGTAACATCCCTGGTTCTTCCCGGTGAAGATGTGTTGGTTCCCTTTTGCGGGGTGGGCCCGTTTGCGATCCCTGCTGCTATAAGGGATGTACGTGTTTTTTGTGTCGAGAAGAACCGGCGTGCATGTAACTGGCTGGCCGAGAATATACGGTTGAATAACTTTAAGGGAAACATCTATCTCATAAATGCAGATGCCCTGTATATTCCGTTTATTTTTGACATGAAATTTGACAGACTCATAGTTCCTACTCCCTATGGGCAGGATCATTTCTTTACTTTACTCTCCCCTCTTTTGAAAGAAGGAGGCATGATGCATTTCTACACCTTTCAGGTGGCAGAGACTATCGAAAAATTAAAACAAGTCTTTCAGGATGCAGGCTATGAGATCATTGGTGTGCGAAGATGTGGGAATGTAGCGTGTGGTGTCAGCAGATGGGCGTTTGACCTGAAAAAGAAGTGTCTGGCAAAAAGGTAAGCTATAAGGCTGGCTTCGAAGTAAATTAAATCGGTCTGTTATCATGTCACAAATGTCAAGTCCAAAACCAACGATTGTATGTTCCAGTGTGGATGCTGCGAGTATGAATATCATGTCCCATATTCTGGAAATGGATGACTGGGGAAAGCGTTGTTTTGAGCCTCTTTATGAGGATATAACCAGTATATATGAATCCGGAAAGTTCCTGCTTGTGGAAGTTTCCATCCACCATATCTTTCAAGACGGTCTGGACGGAAAACTGGGAGAACTTGGATTTCTTCCTTCATGTTTCATTTTTGCTTCCAAACATAAAAGTGATGATGGCCGTAAACTTCTTACCGCCCACTTTACAGGCAATCCTTCGGAGGCAAAATTCGGTGGCCATCCCGGAAAACTTTCCATTGCCTACTCCTCTGCCCTGAAACCTTTACTGATGCAGATACAGTCCTATTCTGCAGGTATGGATTATGATGTGTCTATGGAATCCACGCATCACGGCCCTACAGACCTGCAAATACCTTCTATCTATGCAGAGATTGGAAGTGGTCCCGCGCAGTGGGATGATAAAGAGGCCGCAGAAGTACTCGCCCGCTCCATACTTACCTTCAATGCCCGGGAGTTGCCAGTAGCTCTGGGATTTGGAGGTGGGCATTATGCAGCCCGGCAATCAGAGATTGTTCTTAACAATAATGTGACCTTTGGTCATAATATTCCTTCCTACCAGCTGGAATTTGTTGATGAATCCTTTTTTACCCGGGCAGTGGATAAATCAGGTGCGGATTTTGTTTATATGGACAGAAAAGCCATTTCATCCTCTGACAAAGAGCATCTGAATAATCTTGTCCGGCAAAATGGCCTGCTGGTTTTGAGGGAGAGTGATATCCAGCAAATTGGAAATATACCCTGGGCTATTTTCAAAAATATCCTGATAAGGTCCAGGGACATAGAGCCCACTACACCACCTTTATTTACAGATGTCCTCAGAAAGAATCTTGAAAACATTTCACCTGATGTTGTCCCGGATCCAGTTGAGTTGGTCATAGATGAGAGATTGGTCCACTATACCTGGAAGAGTAACCCGGACAATTTCCTGAATATGCTGCAGAAATTTCCGCTTGTATACCTGCAAAGGGACAATGGGACTTATAGAGGCTCTTTCCTGTTATTTGAAAAGAAAGATGCAGAAGACTTGCAGACTCAGATTATAGATGAATGCATTAAAATACTAAAAGAACATTATGAAATTGAGTATATTAGAGAGGACAATATATTGTATCTTACCTACCGGAAATTCAATCCGATAAAAGCGGAGAGTATAGGCGTTCCCGGAGGACCTCTGTTTGGTAAACTTGCCAGAGGAGTTCCTGTTGAGGTTGATGGAAATATTATCCATCCGGATATGGTTCATGATACAATTACAAAAGATCTTGTCCTGAAAAATATGATTCGTTGAATTCATGATTATCTTTGTGCTCGTGGAGGAAATTGAGTATGAAATCCATTGTTGAAGAGGCATTAGCTCGCTCAGCAGAAGAAAGACAGGTAAGTTCCGAAGAATCGGGACCGAAGGATGTCAATGCGGAGATCGAAGCAGTTTTGAAAGGTATGCATACCAATATTAAAGTTATTGGATGTGGCGGAGGAGGTTCGAACAGCGTCCAGAGGATGACCAATGAGGGGATTAAGGGAGCACAACTTGTAGCCCTCAATACTGATGCTCAACACCTTCTGAATGTTAGCTGTGACAATAAGATCCTGATCGGCAAGAAAAAGACCCGTGGACTGGGTGCGGGCAGTCTACCTCAAATTGGAGAGGATGCTGCACTTGAAAGTATTGATGAACTCACTGAAGTTGTCGAGGGTACTGACATGGTATTCATCACAGCAGGGCTTGGTGGAGGTACCGGGACTGGTTCTGCAGCAGTTGTCGCAGAGGCTGCCAGGGATGCCGGTGCTCTTACAATCGCTGTTGTAACCCTGCCTTTTGCAGTAGAGGGAGAAGTGCGCCGCACCAATGCTGAAGCAGGACTGGAAAGACTCAGGGATGTGGCGGATACTGTAATTGTAGTGCCCAATGACAAACTTCTGGAAGTAGTGCCACGTTTGCCCTTACAGGCCGCATTCAAAGTATCGGATGAAGTGTTAATGAGGGCTGTAAAGGGAATTACAGAACTGATAACCAAACCCGGTCTTGTTAATCTTGACTTTGCCGATGTACGTACCGTCATGCAGAACGGTGGCGTTGCTATGATCGGTCTGGGTGAAGCTGATGGTGATAGTAAGGCCAGTGAATCCGTACAGAAAGCATTACGCAGTCCACTTCTTGATGTGGATATCTCCGGTGCAACATCTGCACTTGTCAATGTTGTCGGTGGTCAGGACATGACTGTCTCAGAAGCAGAAGGAGTAGTTCAGGAAGTCTATAGCAGGATAGACCCCGGCGCAAGACTCATATGGGGTGCACAGGTCGATTCGGACCTGGAGCACACAGTACGTACAATGATAGTTGTGACTGGTGTCAAATCACCGCAAATATATGGCCCGGGTGGAGCAAAGAACGTTACTAGGAGATATGGAATAGACTTTGTGGGATGATTTCCTGCATTTTCTATTTTGGATATCATATTCCTCCAGTCGAAAGATATTTTACATATAAGGTTATGTGAGTGGCGCTATAGTTTTATAGCATAATTTTACTTTAACTACTTCCATACCAATTATTCAACGTTTATCGGTTGTGGATATTTTGGCAGAGAACATATTAAAATCAGCAATGAACAATCGCAGTGTCAGCCAGATCCTGAAGTCCTATTACAGGGTGCTGAAACTTGCCAGAAAGCCTGCCCGGGACGAGTTCCTCATGATCTCAAAAGTTGCAGGTGCAGGGATTTTGGTAGTCGGCTTTGTTGGCTTTGTGGTCTATATATTGCTGACCGAATTGCCGACATGGGTGTAACTCTATGAGTGAAGATAGCGCTATATTCGTGATAAAGACGACTGCAAATCAGGAACGCTCAGTTGCCGGAATGCTGGCCAAAGTGGCCAAAAAGGAGAATCTGGATATACGGGCCCTACTTGCACCGGATGAGCTTAAGGGTTATGTACTTGCGGAATCTTCTAATTCAGGTGAGGTCGAACAGGCTATTCAGACGGTTCCCCACGCAAGGGCTGTTGTGAAGGGTCAATCGAGCATGGAAGAAATCATGCATTTCCTGACCCCCAAACCGACGGTCACAGGAATCACGGAAGGCGCGATCATAGAGGTTACTTCAGGTCCTTTCAAGGGAGAAAAAGCACGTGTCAAACGTGTTGATGAAGGACATGAAGAAATCACTGTCGAGCTTTTCGATGCTGTGGTGCCTATCCCCATCACTATTCGTGGGGATACAGTGAGAATACTCCGCAAAGAAGAGGAGTAAAGCCAATTAAAAATAATTATTTCAATCAAAATTAAAAGGT
>JBMCCK010000058.1:0-6388 GCA_048619255.1 Methanohalophilus sp.
CGAACATGGTGAATAGATAGGGAGTGTGGGGTGTAATTAAATTACTAATAGATAAAGATTGTGCATTAGTCAACCGTTAATTGAAACTTTTTGGAGGACCTTTTCATAGAATTTGTCTATATCACAACCAAGCTCTCTTCCGATAATAAGGGCGGCAACTTCAACATCCACCATACCTGAAAGATTTTCATGCCGATTATTCACAAGTGATACTACCTTTTTTAGATCCATATTACTGCAGGATGCGATGTATTCCAGAATCTGATCAACAAGGGTTACCTGTTGCAGGATATCTTTTGAAGGGATGAAACCTCTCGGTATATCAACTGTAGATGGATCAAATGCAGGGTGCAAATACTCATCTTCCATATAAAGTAAATGAGAATTTAAAGCAATATCCAGTATTCTGGATGCCTGTTCGGGTGTCATCCACTTAAGGTCGAAGGAGAGAGAAAATTCAAAATCCTGTGGCAGCATTGAGCTGCCTTCATTCCTTTTGAAGGGAGCTGCTGCCACATACTTTAATTCATCCATCAGGAGCCACGTCTTAATTCTTCAACAATTGTATCAGCAATTCTTCCACATTCGGTTCTGCCGGGCCCATCAATATGATTGATACGAAGGGTAAGGACATCCCCTTCAAGAATTGCCCTTACCAGGAAGACATCACCTTTGAAAGGAACCCTGCTATATTCACCATCCAGATAACTGTATTTCAATGAGATGCGGAAATCCACCATCCCTTCAGGTTCAATTGTGCCAACAACCGAATCAGCATTACGATAATTCAATGGTGAAAAATCAATACCATTCATGACGATTTCAACTTTGATTTCACGTTTTGCCTGTATTCGATAACCTCTTTTTGTAACAGATTCGGTAACGAACATGCCGAACCTGCCATCCGTATTAGCCATCACTTTCACAAGATAGGGCAAATCCGAATAATACCGGTTCTTTTGCTCAAACTGGACCTCCCTGCGCGGGAATCGGTGGTAAATCCTTTTCTTCATCATAGGTTTGGGTCAATTCTTTTTTATTTAGAGGGACACCAGTTTGGCATCTATAATACCATCAACATGGCGAATTTGTTCAAGGATATCCTCTGATACTTCGGAATCCACATTCAATGCCATTATGGTCTTCCCACATATTTGGACACGGCCTACCTGCATGCCGGAAATATTGATCTCATGATTTCCCAGTATCATGCAGCAGGGGCCGATTACATTGGGCCTGTTAATATGGTTGGAAACGATCATATAACCGGATGGTGCAAGGTCTACACGCTGGCCATCTATCATTATAATTCTCAAGTCATCCTCTACAACCGTGCCGGTAATGCTCTTGGAAATGGAATCCTTACTGAGTTTGATCGTCACGCTGGATGAATATTCTTCCACTCTTTCGGATTTGCTTTCCACGACTTCAATGTCCCGGGATTTAGCAATTGAAGGAGCATTTACATAATTTACAGCAGCACCCATTATGGTTTTCAGCACACCTTTAAGGGCTGCAAGTGTGAGATGCCGGGTATCCTTGCCGGCAACATCTCCCTTATAGGCAATTTCCACTTTTTCATAGTTGCCATCCATAAGCTGGGATACTGCACTTCCCAGGGTCTCCGCAAGTTCAAGATACGGACGGATGGTGGACATTATTTCCGGTTTAATGGAGGGGATATTAATAGTGCTGCGGGCGGGTCCGCCATTTAATACGGATATTATTTCTTCTGCTACAGATACAGCCACATTGACCTGTGCCTCTTCGGTAGATGCACCAAGATGAGGGGTGACAACAGCATTTTCCAATCCAACAAAAGAACAGTTTTCAGGTGGTTCATTTGTAAATACATCTATAGCAGCACCCGCGATCTTATTGTTTTTGAGAGCCTCTCCTAGTGCATCTTCATTGATAATTCCTCCACGGGCACAATTAATAACCCTTGCAGTAGGCTTCATCAGGTCAAATTCTTCAGTATCGAGAATATTGCGGGTTTCCTTAGTCAGTGGTGTATGTACGGTAATGAAATCGGCACGTTTTGCAATTTCTTTTACAGATGCCAGTTCCACACCCAGTTCTTTTGCCCTGTCTTCATTTACAAACGGGTCATAGGCAAGGATGTCCATTTCAAGTCCCTGTGCCCTTTTGGCCACTTCGGCACCTATCCTGCCAAGGCCTATCACTCCAAGAGTCTTTCCATTTACTTCAACACCTAAAAATTTCTTCCGCTCCCACTTGCCTGCTTTAAGTGAAGCAGTTGCCTGCGGAATGTTGCGTGCCATTGAAAGCATCATTGCTATTGTATGTTCCGCAGCTGAAAGCATGTTTCCTTCAGGTGCATTCACTACAATGATCCCCTTCTCTGTAGCTGCAGGAATGTCTATATTATCCACCCCAACTCCTGCACGCCCTACAATCTTGAGTTTATCCGCGGCTTCGATTACTCTGGCCGTAACCTGTGTGCCACTGCGTATGACAAGGGCGTCAAACTCTACGATTTTCTCAACAAGATCATTCTCGGAAAGGCCTGTTGAAACCTCCACATCAAAATGTTCTTCAAGTTTTGCCACTCCTTCCTCTGATAACGAATCACTGACTAGTACCTTCATTTTAATATTCTCCATGTGATAACAATGATATAATACACCGATATAACGGATAGCCTCCGGTGAACACAGACTTTAGATTGAACCACCCATATAAATATATCTAACCATCGCAGAGGATTATTTTTCACGCTCTTTAGGATTTCCCGTGAGGTTGCGTATCATGCATGACAGTCATTGTATCACAACAACAACAAGCATGACAGTCATTGTATCACAACAACAACAACTGTCAGTATAATTGAAACCCTACTGTGTATCAAATAGTCCAGGTTTCTTTTGTAAGGTCCGGATATATCTGCTAACGACCCTGTGGTATTCCTGAAGGAATGATAAATATACATATAAAAGCCTGTAAAGGCAACAACCAAAAAAAGAAAAAAGGATTGCAAGATCTACTATAAAATTTGCTTATGGTCTGTTTATACTTGCAGCCCTTTAAGATCTTTATTTAATGTAGAGGCCGCATCTGCATGCACCGCGTGTCTCGACATCGCGGGAACGGCGGGCACAAGGGCAGATTATCTTCTTATCTTTTTCCTTATCTCCTGTTCTTTTCTGGCAGAAGCAATACCATTCACCATACTGGCGTTTATTGTTAGCGATATTTTTCACCGCTGTGGTGATTACATCATAGTCAGAATTAAGTTTGTAACCGGTAGTTTCAGCGTTTTTCTTGGAACGTTCATAGAATTCCAGCTCAAGTTCATCTTCGAATTTCATTATATCACTCCTTGTATTCTTTGTTCAATATAAATAAAAAGATTTGGGAATAATCAGGACCGGGCAATTTCACCCAATTTAATTCCCAGTTGCCTGCATCCCTCTAAATCTTGCTTTTCAGGTCTGAATTTCACTTTATAGGGGTCTTCTACAAATTCCATTTTGGTATTCTTGAGTGCCTCTTCCATCTGTCTGATTGCACCGCCTCCCCAGCCATAGGAACCGAAAAATGATACCTTTTTGCCTTTGGGGCGCAAACCTTTCAGGTACGTCAGGAAACCACCCATTGTGAAGAACATCCCATTGTGCATTGTGGGGGATCCAAGGGCGAAGATCCGGCATTCCATTAATTCCTTGATGAGCATGCTCCAGTCATTTTTGCGCAGGTGGAACAAGACAACATCAGTGCCTGATGCCCGTACTCCTTCAGCAATTGCTTTTGCCATCATCTCTGTGCTCCCCCACATTGAATCATAGATAACAAGCACCTTTTGCTCACTTGTCCCAGAAGCCCATTTTGCATAGGCATCGATTATCCGTTGTGGATCACTGCGCCAGACTACACCGTGGGAAGGAGCTATCATGTCAATCTGTAATTCTAGCTTATCGACAGTTTCAAGATGTTTGAGTATTCGGGATGAAAAGGGAGTCAGTATATTGGCAAAATATATGGCGGCATCCTCCATCACGTCTTCTACCTGATCATCGAACCTCTTTGAAGTGGCAATATGCTGGCCAAATGCATCATTGGAAAAGAGAATATTGTCCTCTTTGAGGTAAGTCTGCATGCTGTCAGGCCAGTGGAGCATGACCGCTTCAATAAACATCAGGGTCCTTTTGCCGATTTTTAGTTCGTCGCCTGTTTTCACGGTCTCAAAATTCCAGCCACTACACCCGGATTCGGCATAATATTCATTAAGTCCGGTTTTACCCCTTTCGGTGGCAAATATCCTGGCTTTTGGAGCAACTTTCAGGATACGTGGCAGGGCACTGGAGTGGTCCATTTCCACATGATTGGCCACTATATAATCGATCTCTGAGGGATCCACTATCCTGCTGATCCTTTCGATCATCTCGTCTGCAAAGGATGCTTTAACAGTGTCTATGAGGGTGATCTTTTCATCGACTATAAGGTAAGCATTATATGTGCCACCCCTGGGAGTTTCATAACCGTGGAAATCACGCAGGTTCCAGTCTATTACACCAACCCAGTAAACCCCTTCTGCAATTTCAAGTGGCTCTTCGGGAGTATCCACAATCTTCACCTGCTAAATTTATGTCTGCATCCTGAAACCGGTGGCTTCATCCAGCAAACTATCAATGAGTTCATAGTGATCACGCTCAACCCTGGCAATCTTGCTGAAAAATTCCTTTTCTGCCTTATCAGTGGTTTTCTTCTCGAGCTCATGATAAAAATATTCACTCTTTCTTTCAAAACGCAGTGCACCAAGCATAATGCCAATTTCTTCCATATTGTTTTCTGTGAATTCCACATTCAAAGACCCACGGAAATCAGGAATCCTGGATTCAGGGATTTCGACTTCCTTTCCTTCAAGGAATTTGTGAAGATACTGTGCATGGTGTTTTTCTTCCTCGGCTAAAAACTCATAGGTTTTCTTTGCCCCGGGGTTGCCGGAAAGTTTGGCTCTTTCAAGATAGAAATCATACCCCTGGTCTTCCAGGGCAATCGCCATTTCCACTGCCTCTTCAAGCGTACTAATGTTTTCGAGTTCTACATCTACATCTTTGAGTATATCTTGCAATTTATTCAACTCCCACAATCAGTAACTATTATATTTGACAACCCGAGTAATTAAAACTTATCTATGTGCATTTTATCCCTGACTGCCACGCGAGTAGGTTTTTCAGGAGATTCTGCCGGGTATCCCATAGGAATTATGGATGCTATATCAAAACCATCCGGAATACCGAACATGTCCATTGCTTTTTTGCCATGGAAGGTAAGGGTTACACCCGCCAGTCCTTCAGCAGTTGCAGCAAGCAGCATGTTCTCTATGCAGGCATATGTTGAGCCTACAGCCTCATCCCCGAATTTCTTGTCATAACAGACCACGACAATAACAGGTGCAGTCTCGATGGCCTTGTGCTGCTCGGGTGCCTTTTTTCTCATATCAGCAAGACGAGCCCTTAGTTTTTCATCTTTGACAATTATGAACTCCCAGGGTTCACTGTTAAAGGCATTCGGTGCCTGGGTGCCTGCATAAAGTATTCTTTCCAGAGTATCGGCAGGGACTTCGTGGGGAAGAAACTGCCGGGTGCTGGTGCGTTTCTCTATTGCTTCTAAAACTTCCATTAAATACCCCCATAATAATGACTGCAAATAATCTCGGTTTTAAAATGTAAATAACTTTTCCCAGATTCCTTTTGTACTCTTTTTATTGATTCTACTAAAACAAAATGAAGAAATGAGTTTAGAAACATTGTTTTTTTGAGTAAAAGGGATTATATTGCATGTTTATTGGGAAAACACATTGCTGCGAGGTTGTTGTGACATATGAAATATAATATCCGGTAATTGCTGAATATTTATTATCAAGACTTAAAGATTTGCCTGTAAAATATAATCATAATCATATAGATATTATATAGGCAGCCATTGATAAACCAAAAACGCAATGCTGCAAGGTCAATTCTTGTGTCTTTCTGAATCTGCTTTTTTTTGATCTCCCCTATTATAGATTCGTACTTATGGTACTAATTAGCGGTTCTTAAGAGTATATAAGCATTCATGATGTAGATTAATGTGAAGTGGTAAGGGGTATGGTGGTGGTACCCGAACAGCTTCACTTGCCAGGGGAAGGAAGTGAGGGCGTTTGTTGTTGAAGGTGTTGACCTCCCGATTGTTATCGGGACTGTAAATTCCTTTCCTTAAAGCAAGTGGGCTGTTCCGGTTAACTGCATCCCTTTTGACCGCTATGAAATGAAAATAAGATCAGATCTCAACGGAGGTAAAAAGGAATGCAATGGAAGATTAGTGTTCTTATGCTTGTGGCAATGTTATGCCTGGCCTTTACAGGCGCAGCTGCAGCAGAGGA
>JBMCCK010000059.1:0-6356 GCA_048619255.1 Methanohalophilus sp.
GTCTGACACCAATACCCTTTCAATAAAGACAGGCCCGTCCAGATTATTGAGCAATTCACACATATGCAAAGGATATCCTGCAAATCTGGGATCCCTGCCTGTAGGACATGTCACTGTTTTTTCGCCGATGAGGGTGGTAGGTGCCATCTGGCCCCCGGTCATCCCGAAAACGGTATTGTTAACGAAGAAGACCGCCATCTTTTCCCCACGGTTTGCGGCCTGGATTGTTTCATTCATGCCAATAGAGGCCAGATCACCATCACCCTGGTATGCAATGACAACTGCATCCCCTTCCGATCTGGACAGGCCTGTTCCTACTGCAGGTGCCCTGCCATGGGCTACCTGGAGATTGCCACAATTGAAATAGTAATAGGCAAAAACAGCACATCCCACGGGGCTGATCATGACTGAACGGTCCTGTATCTCAAGATCGTCCATGGCTTCAGCAATAAGTTTGTGGAGGATGCCATGCCCACAACCCGGGCAATAGTGGGTAGCAGTCGGAGCGGCTCCACTCTTGCGTGTGAATTCATCGTAGAGGGAATCCGGTTTCTTTATAACTTTTTCTTCCATTTTTATTCCTCCTTGCCTGCGACTTCCCTTATTTTACCCAGTACCTGGTCCATTGTAATGAGATTGCCACCCATGCGATTAACCAATTCCACGGGTTTTTTGCAACATGTTGCCAGTTTTATATCATCCATCAATTGTCCGTTGCTCATTTCCACTGAAATGAAATTGACACCCTTTTCGGCAAGTTCGGCCAGTTCTTTTTCGGGGAACGGGAAAAGTGTAATAGGCCTGAAAAGTCCTGCCTTGATACCTTCCTTGCGGGCAAGTTCAACAGCAGAGCGACAGATCCGGCTGCTAATTCCATAGGACACAAGGACGATTTCTGCATCATCCATCATGTATTCATCGACATCGACTTCCCTTTCCTTTATCGTCTCATATTTTTCCTGCAGCTCATAATTGAATTCTTCCAGTTCACCAAAGTCAAGGAAAATAGAAGTTACAAGGTTCTGGTAGGTTTCCTTATTGCCACAAACGGCCCAGGATGTATCAATTTTCGGCTTGACTGCTTTTTCAGGGAATTTCAGTGGTTCGACCATCTGCCCGAGTACACCATCGGCCAATACCACTACAGGATTTCTGTATTTTGTAGACAGCTCAAAAGCCTTGATTGTCAAATCACACATTTCCTGGACTGAATTTGGTGCAACCACGATGTTGCGATAATTCCCATGTCCGCCACCTTTTACGACCTGATTATAATCGCCCTGTTCCGGCCCGATATTCCCCAGACCGGGTCCGGCTCTCATGATATCAACGATTACACATGGAAGCTGTGCACCTGCAAGATAGGATACACCTTCCTGTTTAAGGCTGATTCCCGGGCCTGAGGATGCCGTCATAACCCTGTGTCCAGCAGAAGCTGCTCCGAATACCATGCTTATTGCAGCTTCTTCGGATTCTGCCTGTACGAATTTACGGCCGACTTGGGGGAAGGTTCTAGATGCCTCATGAAGAATTTCGCTTGCAGGGGTTATGGGATAACCAAAGTAGCAGTCACATCCTCCGTAGAGTGCCCCTATTATCACCGCATCATTACCTTTTGTAAGTTGTGTAGCCATATCTTATCACCTTTTTTTAACAGGGATGTGTATTTCTATTGCAAGAGGTTCCGGACATGTGTAATAACAATTGGCACAGCCGGTACATCCTTGGCCTTTATACTGGGCATAATGGTATCCCCGCCGGTTGAGATCTTCACTCATTTCCAGCACGTTTTTTGGACAGGCAGTAATGCATCTGGCACAGCCTTTGCATTCAATAATATTGATTAGAGGATATGGTTCTGCTTTTTCTTCCTTCATAAAATCAACTCTTGATGCTTTCTAATGATCTGAAAGGTAGAAAAGGAAAAAGAAATATAAATCAATTGTCTCCCTTTTCTTCGTCATGTTGTCTGATTTCTACCCTGCGAATCTTGCCACTTATGGTCTTGGGAAGTTCGGGTACAAATTCCACTATTCTCGGATACTTGTAGGGTGCTGTAACCTTCTTTACATGATCCTGCAACTCTTTCTTGAGCTGCTCACTTGCTTCATAATATTTAGTAAGTACAATAGTGGCTTTTACAACCTGTCCACGTACAGGATGAGGAGATGCAGTGATTGCGCATTCCAGGACTGCAGGATGCTGCATAAGTGCGCTTTCAACTTCAAATGGCCCTATCTTGTAACCGGAACTCTTGATGATATCATCTGCTCGTCCTACAAACCACATAAATCCGTCTTCATCTTTCCATGCCATGTCACCGGTATGGTAATAACCATCATGCCAGGCTGCTTCTGTCTTTTCAGGATCTGCACGATAACCTGCAAACAGACCTAAGGGTCTGCCCTGTGATGTATCGATTACAATTTCTCCTTCTTCTCCAACATCGGCAAGTTTTCCGTCAGGACGCATCAACTGTATATTATAGATAGGTGAGGGCCTCCCCATCGAGCCGGGTTTTGGTTCCATCCATGGATAGGTTGCAATGGCTACAACGGTTTCTGTCTGGCCGAATCCTTCCATTAGCTTAAGATCGGTATATTCCAGGAATTTTTCATACACTTCGGGATTTAAAGGCTCTCCTGCAACCACACAGTAATTGAGACTGCTAAAATCATACTGGCTCATGTCTTCCTTTATCAGGAAACGATATACTGTAGGTGGTGCACAGAATGTGGTAACACCATAATGACTGGCCTTTTCCAGCATATTCCTAGCATCGAATCTCTCATAATCATAAGCAAAAACAGCTGAGCCGCAAATCCACTGGCCGTAAATTTTTCCCCATGCACATTTTGCCCAGCCGGAATCTGCTACTGTAAGATGCAGGCCGTTGTCCATTACATTCTGCCAGTAGCCGGCTGTGAGTATATGGGCCAGCGGATATGTAAAATCATGTTGTACCATTTTCGGGAATCCAGTTGTGCCGGATGAGAAATACATCAGGGATATGTCATTATTCTGTGTTGTTTCTTCTCCAGTTGGACGTACAAATTCGGCGGGTGATTTTTCCAGTTCTTCTGTAAAATTTATCCAGCCATCACGGTTGGTATTGATCACGAACTTGTGCTTGAGTATATCTTTGAAATCTTCGTGTGCCTCATCTATGTAATCCAGCAAGCTTTCATCGTCAGCACTGACGATCATCTTTATATTGGCCCTTTCAATACGATACCTGAGATCTCTGGTTGTTAGCATATGTGTGCCGGGAAGAGCGATGGCACCAATTCTGTGCAATCCCAGTATACATATCCAGAATTCATATCTTCCCTTTAAGGTAAGTTTTACCACATCACCCTTTTTTATTCCATATTTACTGAAAAGGTTGGCAGCTTTTTCACTGTAATATTTCAGATCAGCAAAAGTGAATATTTTTTCCTCATTATTATCGTTACACCAGACAAGAGCCTTTTTTTCAGGCTGCTCCTCGGCGTACACATCAACAATATCATATACGAAATTAAAATTTTCAGGGATGTTGATCTTAAAATTAGAGTAAAAATCATCGTATGATTCAAAATCTGTTTTTTCCAGGAAATTATTTATAAGCGATGTCATTATTGCACCCGTTTTGTTCATTTTTGGAATTCAGAAGATTATTGCGAGGAATTTTGCAGTTTTGTCCCCGACCGCCTGCATTGAATGGTTGTAATTTGAATCGAAGTATATTGAGTCACCTTCGTTGAGAATTATCTCATTGTTATGGATAATAACTTTCATTGACCCTTCAAGTACATAATCAAATTCCTGCCCAGGATGGGAATTGGGAGTGGAATCCTGGTTGGATTGGGGTTCAACGGTAACTACAAATGGTTCTGCCTTTTTGTGAATGAAATTTGGAGCCAGTCCTTCGTATTGGTACTGCTTTCGTCTTTCTACACTTATTCCTTCATCTTTACGGGTAATGGTGAAAATATGCATCCTTGGATCTTCACCGGTAAGTAGCACAGTCATATCAACTTCGAGCAATTGTGCAATTTCCAAGAGGATACTAGCAGGGATGTCAAGTTCCCCTGATTCGTATTTATTATATACTTCTAATGCGATATCAAGGGAGGAGGCTATTTCCTCTGCACTTATACCGGATAACCCACGCAATTCTTTAACACGTGATGAGATTTCTTTTATTTTTTCCTGCATTTTGAGCCTACCTTTTAAACTGTCATGTTTATCCATGATTTAAGTTTTAATCATTTTAACAACAATATTTTAAATATATTTGTGAATTATGGAAGCGTGATTCATGCTAACAAGTAACAGTAATAGCACTTATTGCATATCCAAAATGTAACAAATAAAAACTAAATCTGGATTATTCCTCAACCAGCATCGGCCAGATGAGCAGGAAGAGAATAAAACTTAATAGAAATACAAAAATCGACCCTGCAACAATATCAACATCTGCAAATGTGTCCGGATTTCCATTATTGATTGAGATGGCAACTCCCGCAAAAAGTGTTGTTGTAATTATGGAGCTTGCAAGAGCCAGGATTCTGTTTTTATTCTGCTTTTTTTTATCCATAATTACTCAACCCTTTTCCTTTTCATTAACAGGGAATTTGTCATCACAGAGACCGAACTCAGGGCCATGAATGCTGCCGCCATAGCCGGTGTTATTAGTGTCTGTCCAAATACAGGGAATAGCACGCCTGCAGCGATTGGTATACCAAGTGTATTGTAACCAAATGCCCAGAAAAGGTTTTGTTTGATCTTTTTCATTGTCAGTTTACTCAAATTCAGGGCCTTTAAAATATCCTTCATATCATTTTTAATAAGGACGATATCTGCAGACTCAATGGCGACATCCACTCCTGCACCCATAGCAATTCCAACATCAGCCTGGGTAAGGGCCGGTGCATCATTGATACCATCTCCTACCATTCCTACTCTTTTGCCCTGGCTTTGCAGTTTTTCAACTTCTGCAGCCTTATCTGCAGGTAGCACTTCTGCAAGAACTGTATCAATTCCTGCCTGTCTTGCAATTGCATGTGCAGTTTTGCTGTTATCACCTGTAATCATGGCAACTTCAAGCCCCTCTTTTTGCAGTCGGGATATTACTGATGGTGCCTCCTCTTTCAATACATCGGCAACAGCCAGGACACCGGCAATTGTACCATCGAGGGCAACCATTATTGCTGTTTTTCCTTCATCTTCAAACTGATTCGAATAGCGGGATACATCTTCCACATCGATTCCTTTTTCTTCCATGAGACGTTTGGTGCCGATAATTACAGAATGGTCATCCCATTCTCCTGCAACTCCTTTTCCAGAGAATGATTCAAAACCGGATATATTTTTTAACTGGATTTTTCTGGATTTTGCTCCTTCTACCACCGCTTCAGCCAGTGGATGCTCGGAAAGTTTTTCAACCGAAGCTGCTGCCTGAAGCAGGTAGTTTTCTTCATAATTACCTGTTGTTGCAACATCCGTAAGGAAAGGTTTACCGATTGTCAGGGTACCAGTTTTATCAAACACGATCGTGTCTATTTTTGGAGCAGTCTCCAGACTTTCCCCATCGCGGATGAGGATTCCATTTTCAGCACCCATTCCGGTACCTACAATTATGGCAACCGGTGTGGCAAGCCCCAATGCACAGGGACACGAAATTACAAGCACTGTGATGGCAGTCAGCAGGGCAAAGAGGAAAGGATTGGCAACACCTGTAAGTTCAGCAACATTAAATGTTCCGTAGCCTATAAAAAACCAGAAGAAAAATGCTATCAATGCAATGGACATCACAATAACAATAAAGTATCCTGCTACAATATCTGCAAGGCGTTGGATGGGTGCCTTTGATGTCTGGGCCCTTTCTACCAGTTTTATGATCTGTGACAGGGCGGTATCAGAACCGACCTTTGTAGCTTTGAACCTGAATGACCCCGTCTTGTTTATCGTTGCACCGATCACTGTATCTCCAGTACTTTTTTCGACAGGGATGCTTTCTCCTGTGATCATGGATTCATCAATAGCAGAATCACCTTCTATGATTTCACCATCAACCGGTATCTTTTCTCCGGGTTTTATCAAGACGGTGTCGCCAGGTTTTACTTCTTCAACAGGAATGTCTTTTTCTTCCCCATCCACAATTATCCGGGCAGTTTTTGCCCGCAATCCCATAAGTTTACGTATCGCTTCTGATGTCTTACCCCTGCTTTTGGCTTCTAGGTAACGTCCGAAAAGGATAAATGTGATAAGCATGGCAGCCGAATCGAAGTACGTATGTTCATATCCCGCACCCAGATTCAGGAAAGCCGCTGCAGTGCTTGCAATAAAGGCCGCTCCGGTACCCGAAGCTA
>JBMCCK010000060.1:0-6350 GCA_048619255.1 Methanohalophilus sp.
GTAATCATTGTTGTTTTCAGCGTTGTTAAACTCTGAATCACAGAACCCATCATTGTTTGCATCTGTCCATATCTGACTATGTCCTGTACCATCAGGATGTGCCCAATAGTTACCACCAATTGAAGGCCCGCCTACAATGTTTGGACCTGCCATTTTTGCGATATTCCAGGAGTTACCTGCACTATCGGACATCTGAATGTTAATTGTATTGTTGAAATAGTTGTTATAAATAACATTACTACTACTATCTACCAATTGAATACCTGATGAACTGCTGCTGGATACGATGTTGCCGGTCAGCTCGTTGTTTCTGGAATCATTGAGGAAGATGTTATAATAATTTTTAGAGAATTTATTGTCACTTATTACGCTGTGCTGGACACCATCAAGAAATATTCCAGCCTTAGAAGTTCCTGCAGCGTTTGTTATATTAAAACCACTGATTGTCACGTTATTTCTGGTCACATTGAAAACATAATCTGCTGAAGAAGCCGCCTGAACTTTGGTATCATCCGGATTACCGGACTGTGAGATAATGATTACTGATTTGTTCACATCCACATTTTCATTATATGCCTCTGGGTAGACAATAATCGTGTCACTATCATTTGCCGCATTTACAGCATCCTGAATTGTTGTATAATTACCATCGCCACTGTCATCTACAGTAATTTCGACTGCCATTGCAGCTGATGAAAGTAATGCCAGTGCTATCACGCTGACCAGCAAAAGTTTGATTTGCATACCTTTACCCCCCCATTGAGACTTATATCCAACATGTTTTATCCTTGATGTATGATACAGTCATCTATATGTATAAAACTTGAGAACCACAGGTACTAACCAATGGTACGCAACAAATAAATTTGAACCTTTATTTTTTATATTATGAAACATAAAAAACAGTAAAAACATTACTCCAAAAGAGAAAGAAAGATAATAAATAATTAAACATAAAATATTATAGGTAATCCATGTTTAGCAGCCAAAAATTAGCGGTTTTTGTAGACGTGCAGAATATGTTCTATTCTGCCAGAAATATCCATTACGGAAGACTTGATTACGAAAAACTTTTACGTGCTGTCGTTATGGAAAGAAAATTGACAAGAGCAATAGCATATCTTGTAGAAACCCCGGATATCGACCAGTCAGGTTTTAAGAGTTTTATTGGTTCAATTGGATGGGAAGTAAAAAGCAAGGCCCTGAAGGTCAGACCTGATGGTTCCACCAAAGGAGATTGGGATATGGGGATAGCAATTGATGCGATTTCCATTGCACCAAAAGTAGATACCATTGTGCTTGTAAGTGGGGATGGCGATTTTGTCGATCTGATAAACCACCTAAAAGCTATTGGTGTACGGGTCGAAGTTCACTCCTTTAAAGAAAGTACAGCCGAAGAACTTATTAACGCCGCTACAGCCCATTATCCAATTGAAAGAAGGATGTTACTGGATAGATGAATAAAGTACTATACTGACTCCCTGAAACTGGCTGATTTAAAAAATTACTTTTTTGTGTCTACCAGAATGCAGACACGACATATCTCACCTGATGTGGGCCCACCACATTATTGCATTCCTTTTTATTTTTGGCAAAAGATTTCTCTACATTTGCTATTGAGGATAGTAAGGATCTACAAATATTAGCAAACGTCCCCGTGATTTTTGGACAGTTTATTTCGAAACTAAGAAATATTTGTCTGACTTCTGTACGAAGGGAAAGATCTGCGTAGGGAAATTCTGGAAACTCATGAAATAACCTTTTAGGATTCCAGATAATGCAGTTAATGTTATTGCATTACATAAATTATGTTAAGATGTTTGCTTTATTTTGCGTATAGTTTCAATGAAATATTCTGTTTCTTTCCTGACATCATCACTACAAACGATTGCGGAAATAGCAACCAAACTATCGGCCCCATTTTCAATAACTGAAATACAGTTGTCTTTATTGATACCCCCTATAGCAACAATCGGAATATTAATTGTCTTTCTTACAGCCTGAATTCTTTCCGGCCCAACACCCATACCCGCATCCTTTTTAGTATTCGTGTCAAAAACGGGACTGAAACCTACGTAATCAGCTCCTTTTCTTTCTGCCTCGATTGCTTCATCTGTATCATGGACTGTAAGTCCGATTATCTTATTTTCACCTAGAATCTTTCTCGCAGAATCAATCGGCATGTCATCCTGTCCGATGTGTACCCCATCGGCTCCTGCAGCCAGAGCTACATCGATACGATCATTTACCAGAAAGATGGCATTATCAACACATATTTTCCTGATCAGGATTGCTTCTTCAATCATCTCTTTTGTAGTCTTGTCTTTTTCCCGGTACTGAACAATCTTACACCCGGCAGCTACTGCACATTTCACATCGGACAATGTACCTTTTCTGGATAGGCCGGAATCGGTGACAAGGTAGAAATCGATATCTTTAAGCAAAGATTTCAAAAATGGCATAAATGCAGACCCTCATAGATATATAATTCATCCTTCAATACTCTCAACATTAATCAGAGGTACTGCTTTTTCATCAGTAAGCCCGGATACTTCATCATATAAATGCATCTTGAAACTGCCGCTGCCTGTTGACTTAGCGGCTGCAAATTCCCCGGCAATTCCAAAGAAAGACAAAGCATCTATTGCTGCATCAAAGAAATCATCGTTCAGGGCTGCAAATGAACCTATTATTGAAGCAGCCATGCAACCGGTGCCCACGATTGAACCCATTTCTGCATGGCCATTTTTAATGGAAAATATCCTTGAACCATCACTGACTATGTCTTCTTTGCCGGTCATCACAGCAGTACACGATCTGGATGTGGCCAAATTCTTTGCAAGTCTGCAGGGATCAGCATTGATAGAAGTTGCTTCAACTCCCTTTGTGCGGGCTTTTTCACCTGCCAGATTTGCAATCTCAGAATAGTTGCCTTTAATGATATCAACATGAGCGCTGTCAAGGATTTTTGCAGCCATTTGGTTTCTGAATTGGGTAGCCCCTACACCTACTATATCGAGCACCACGGGGATTTGTTTTTCGTTTGCAGCCTTTGCTGAAATTATCATGGATTCGATAAGTTCAGATGTCAGAGTTCCAATGTTAAGTACAAGGGCAGAGGAAATCTTAGTCATATCGCCACATTCTTCTACAGCATGAGCCATTACGGGAAGAGCACCAAAGGCCCTTGTTATATTTGCACAGTCATAAATTGTAACCCAGTTGGTGATATGATGAACCAATGGTTTTGCCTCTCTCAATTTTTTTAATACATCCCTCATTACCTTCCTCCGTAAATTTCCATTCCTGATTTTTCACAATCGTGAATAGATGCTGCAGAATATCTAATAAACATTACGTTAGCCAGATGGTAAAAAGAGAATTAAGATAGAATGTTAGGATTTACAGGTCTATTGCCTTTCTACAATTTATCCACAGATGTCATTAGCAGTATAAATCCTGATAATTTCACCAGCCTGTTCCTCTCCCGCCTTCATAGCAACAATTTCCTGAAAAGCCATGACATAATCCGGTCTCAAGCAACCAAGACTTTCCCTGCCACCTTTTATCAGATCCAGCAGATATTCCAATTCCTTTTCTGAAAGTGTCTCCAGACGATGGGAAAAATCAGATATATCTTTGGAAAAATGATTTGCAACCGGTGGCAGGATTGACTTGAAATTGACACCTGAACTGCTGCATTCCAGATCACTGCACTCAGGAGCAAGTTTTTTCAGTAAATCTATGTCTTTTTCATCTAGCTTACGTGCCATATACTTCCATTTAGGGAATTATTGATTAAAAAGTTGCGTTTTACCAAAACCAAAAAAATGAATTTTGCCGGCAGGACATCATACAGCCGACAGATTACTGTTATATTTAATCCACATTTTTGGTACTTGCAGCCATCTTATCAGGATCTACAACCACATCGATAAGAGTAGGTCTGGTGGATTTGAATGCTTCTTCAAGAGCTTCATCCAGTTTTGCCGGATCCTCAATCCTGTAACCTTCGCCTCCGGTAGTGTTTGCATATTCCGCAAAATTGGGATTGGGGAAACTAACACCAAATTCAGGATAACTGGCCCTTAGTTCTTCCTTTTTTATGTTCTTGAGTTTGCCGTCATTAAAGACAATGACATTGATCCCAAGCTCTTCACGCACAGCAGTGGTGAAATCAGCCATAAGCATTCCAAACCCGCCATCTCCTGTGACACATATTACCTGCCTTTCAGGATTATCAAGTTTTGCTGACAGGGCCGCAGGCAGTCCGAATCCCATACTGGCAATATTAGCACACATGAAAGTTTTCTGGCCTTCACACATGAATTTCTTGTAGAACCAGTAGGTATGGTCACCTACGTCTACACAAATTATAGCGTCACTGTCTGCATGACGTTTAATAGCCTGGACCACATAACCGGGATTTACAGGGATGGAGATATCCTGCGAATCGGCTTCCAGTTCCTCATAATGCTCCTGTTTCATCCGATTAATGTGTTCTAAAAACTCCGTGTTTTCTTCCTTTTCATCGACAAGAGGTAGAAGACCTTTAAGTACAAGATCCGCATCACCAACAATAGCGGCATCCACATCAAAGGTCTTTCCAATTTTGGTCGGATCAATATCAATCTGGACAATCTTGATTCCTGAAGGAACAAGGTTAGCCTGTCTGAAACCCGAACCTATGATTACTAGAAGGTCACTGTTTTGTACAGCTTTTGCTGCATGTTTTGACCCTATTGAACCAAGTACACCCAGACTATAACGATCGGTTTCGTGTACCACACCCTTGGCCCTAGAAGTGGTGGCAATAGGGGATTTGATTTTTTGTGAAAGTTGTGTTAGCAATTCACCACTATTGCGGCAGCCCCAACCTGCAAAGAGAGTTACTTTCTCGTGATTGTTGATCAATTCTGCAGCCTTTTCCACATCTTCAGATCTTGGAGCGGTCTGGTTTGAAACCAACCTCTTTTCCGGGGAATATACATCCCCACTAAGTTTTCCGGCAAGGATATCAGTGGGTGTGCTAAGTACTGCAACCCCGGGTTTTTTGAAGGCATATTTAGTAGCCCTTGTGACCAGACCGAGTGCCTGGTTCTCCCGGGCAATGGTTTCTGTGAATTCAGCAAAGGGAGAGAACAGCTCTATCTGGTCGATCTCCTGGAAGGCTTCACTGCCAAGATAAACCTCTGCCACCTGACCGGCAAAGGCAAGCACCGGACTTCTATCAGTTGCAGCATCCATTAAGCCGGTGATAAGATTTGTAGAGCCGGGACCTGCTATGGAGATACAGACGCCCAGCCCACCGGTAATTTTTCCATGTGCAGAAGCCATGAAAGCAGCGGTCTCTTCATGTCTTGTGAGAATGAATTTTATCTTTTCACTCCTGCGGATGGAGTCTATCAGGGGCAGGTTGGAATCCCCGGGAATCCCATAGACAAACCTGACACCGAAGGCTTCCAGTTGCTCCACTATCTTATCGGCAACAGTCGTTTCTACCGATTCATCTTCCTTCTCCCCGCCTTCAGGAACAAAAGCGGATTTGGGAGCCCCGCATACCGGACATGTATAGTCATCAGGCAGTGAATCAAAATCCTGCCCTTCAACCTCCTCATCATAAACCCAGTTACAAACCGAACATCTGTATTTTGCCATGTATTTCCTCCAAAATTCCCCAATTATATGTAGCATTCATGTGACAGGATTGTTTATCAAATACCGGGAAATCCAACCAGTGAATTTCCCTTAACACAAACATCTACCCCTGAGATTTGCCAATAGCTGCAAGTCTGACAATTATATATCGAAACTATGTTGATACTAATGAATGATAATTTTTCCTGTGGGTTTAACAAAATGCTTTGAAAAAGTATTCCTATCACTTCTCATCTTGCCGGCAGGTGCCAGAATAAAATCCACAATCAGAATGATTTAAATATACCAGATTTTGAATAAAGCATCATGGGGACATCAATGCCAGTCGATGAAAATATCAAGAGGATTCTCGAGGAAATCGGGGACAAGACACTCATTTGTGTCACCAAGACTATTGAACCTGAAAGGATCAATAAAGCCATCCGGGCCGGGGCTGCCATAATAGGAGAGAACCGGGTTCAGGAATATGAAGATAAACGCGAGGAAATCCTGCCCTGTGAGGCACATCTGATAGGCCACCTGCAAACAAATAAAGTCAAAAAGGCTGTTGAGTTTTTTGATGTCATCCAGTCAGTTGACTCCCTGAAAGTAATAAATAATATTGACACTAGAGCCGGGGATATCGATAAGGTGCAAAGGGTCTTCCTTCAGGTAAACATAGGCAATGAGCCACAGAAACATGGTTTCAGGCT
>JBMCCK010000061.1:0-6323 GCA_048619255.1 Methanohalophilus sp.
CTTTTGCCACTGCGGATTATGATTGTGGGATTATGATCACGGCTTCCCACAATCCTGCAGAGGACGTAGGGATCAAGTTATGGAATCACGATGGTATGGCTTTTGATTCGCAGCAGCAAAAACGGATTGAACATATTATTGAGAATAATGAGTATGCAACCGTTGCCTGGAATGAAGTGGGGGATGTGAAGTATGTGGAAGGTTTTGTTGAGAGGCACTGCAATGCAATCTTGAGAAAGATGCAATCTTCTAACAAACGTGTGGTTGTGGATTGTGGTTGCGGTGCCGGAAGTACGATCACTCCTTATTTACTCAGAAAACTGGGTTGTGAGGTTATTACGTTGAACTGCCAGCTGGATGGGTATTTCCCGGCACGCAGTCCCGAACCAGCAGAAAAAAACCTGGATCAACTTATCAAGGCTGTGGTGGCGTTTGAGGCGGATATCGGGATTGCCCATGACGGTGATGCGGACCGGATGATGGTCGCGGATGAGCAGGGTAACGTTGTGGCGGGAGATGAATTGCTTGCCCTGTTTGCCCTGCAACAGAAACAGGAAAAGATTGTGGTGCCTGTGGATACTTCCATGATAGTGGATGATGCGCTTGGGGATACCGAGGTGCTGCGATGCAGGGTTGGGGATGTATACGTGGCAGAACAGATCAAGGCGTCAGGTGCTTATTTTGGAGGCGAGCCTTCAGGCAGCTGGATTTTCCCGGACGTATCATATTGTCCCGATGGTATCTATGCAGCAGCCCGGATTGTGAATTTGATTGCAGACAGAGCGTTATCAATGATGGTTGCAGATCTGCCTCATTATATCACCCGCAGGGGTACGATCGAATGTCCTGAGGACAGGAAGGCACAGGCGATGGAACAGATCAAACAATCCCTGGAAATGATGGGAGATATTACTACCATTGATGGAATCCGGGTGGATCTGGAGGATGGTTGGGTGCTTGTGCGACCGTCTGGTACCGAATCCAAGATCCGGATTACGGTGGAGGCCAGAAAAGATGTGGATGATTTGTTTGGTGAAGTTGTGTGTATTGTAAGGGGTGCAATACAGTGAAAGCGGTTATTCTGGCAGCGGGCCAGGGGACACGTATGCGTCCTTTAACGGACAGACGACCCAAGGTAATGCTGCCCATCGGGAACAAACCCATTCTGGAACATATCATTGATGAGGCTGTGGATGCCGGTATCCGGGAATTTGTGATCGTTACCGGTTATATGGAAAATTCCATCCAGGAATATTTCGGCGATGGTTTGCATAAAGATGTGAGTATTGAGTATGTTTTCCAGCAAGAACAGAATGGGACGGGACATGCTATAGGATATGCTGAAGACTATGTGGATAACAGGTTCATTGTGCTTAACGGGGATATGCTGATAAGTTCTGTCCAGATCAAAAATCTGACCGGCAGAGTAGAAGATGCAATACTAACGGTTAAGGAAGTGGCTGATCCCTGCAATTTCGGAGTCATCTGTACTGCCGGAGAGAAAGTAACTCAAATTGTGGAAAAACCCGAAATTCCTCCGACCAATCTGGCCAATGCGGGAATCTATCTATTTCCCCAATCAATTTTTGATTATATTCGCAGAACTCCTCAATCACCTCGCGGGGAGATCGAAATTACGGATTCCATACAGATGCTGATCGATTCCGGGGCCAGTGTGGGTTATGAAGTGTTCAGGGACTCATGGATTGATATCGGCAGACCATGGGACCTGCTTGCTGCCAATAAGCATGTATTGGCCGGCTTTACCGGCAATATTGGAGGAGAAGTGGAACCCAATGCTACTCTAAAAGGTGAGGTTGTCGTGGGGGAAGGTACGGTTATCCGTAATGGTGCCTACATCATCGGACCGGTAATTATTGGAAAGAACTGCGATATCGGGCCGAACTGTTTCATCCGGCCCTCCACTGCCATAGGGGATAATGTGCGTATCGGTAATGCCGTGGAGATCAAGAATTGCGTGGTAATGGATAGAACTAATATCGGCCATCTCAGTTATGTGGGAGATAGTGTGATCGGACAGGATTGTAATTTCGGAGCCGGTACCAAGATTGCCAATCTCAGGCATGACGGTCGCACTATTCGGGTTATGGTCAAAGGAGAAAAGGTGGATTCAGGCCGGCGCAAACTCGGAGTTATCATGGGTGATAATGTGCATACCGGGATCAATACCTGCATCAATGTGGGTAGTGTGCTTAAAACGGGCAGGTGTACGGGATTGGGGGAAGTTGTGAAGTGATGATATGCCAAAAAAGTAGTTGAATCTGACTATCATTAAGATTGTTATTTTTAAATCGTATGAAGTTCTCTTTGCCAGCATAAATATATGCCATCTATGGGCATTTTTAAGTTCGCCAACAGATATTATGCTTTCATCCATTTTTTGAAGAGTATTTTCAATCTCCTCCATCATCGTCTCCCAGATAGCAACCACCATGCAGGTCTGCCTGATGATAATTATCTGAAGTGATCTTTCTTCCCCGCTTTTTCAGTGTCTCCAGAAAGCAGGTGTCAGCAGCACTATCACTGTAAACACTTCAAGTCTGCCTATCCACATATTTGCAGTGAGAATCAGCATTCCGAGGTCTGGAAGCGTTCCGAAATTCCCCATGGGGCCCACAAGCCCAAGTCCAGGTCCGACATTCCCCAAGGTTGCGATTGAAGCACTGAGAGTGGTGACAAAATCAACTCCCATCAGGGAAAGCAGTGTTGCACTTGCAATAAAGATCATGAAATATATGATCAAAAAAGAAACAATGGCATGCATGATCTCTTCAGGAATTTTTCTATGATTGAATCGTATGGGTCTGATCGCTTTTGTGTGAATTGTTTTGAAAAGCACATTATCTGCATATTTCATCAGAAGCAATACACGTACTACTTTAATACCGCCTGATGTGGAACCTGCACACCCACCAATAAACATCAGTAAAAACAGGATAAAACGGGATGAGTCCGGCCACATGTTAAAATCCACAGTAGCATAACCTGTGGTTGTAAGTATGGATACGACATGGAAGATACTGTATCTGAAAGAATCTGTAAATGCATACACTTCACCTCTGGTGAGGGTATATGCCAGTACCAGGGTTGCAACTAGAATGATTAAAAGGTAGAACCTGAATTCTTCATCTTTTATGAGACTTGTCCTATCAGAGAAGATGGTTTTGTAATGCAGGGCAATGTTGGCTCCGCCAAGGATCATGAAAGTTAAGAAGATGCCTTCTACGGTGGTGTTATTAAAGGCTGCTATACTGTCTGAATATGTTGAAAAGCCGGCACATGATATGGAGGTGAAGGTATGGGTTATGGCATCATAAGCGTTCAATCCTGCAAAGTAAAGTAAGATAAATTCGACAATTGACAGGCCTACATAAACAAACCAGAGCAGAGTTGCAGTTTCCCTAATCCTGGGACGCAGCTGTTCTTCTTTTAAGCCAGGGACTTCTGCACGAAACATCTGCCGTCCTGCAACCCCAAGTTTTGGGAGTACTACTATAAATAAAAGAATGATACCCATTCCACCCACCCATTGGGTCATTGCTCTCCAGAACAGGAGGCTTTTACTATAACTTTCAATGTCAGCAAGAGCAGTAGCTCCGGTTGCAGTTACTCCTGACATGGCTTCAAAAAGGGCATTAATCGGGGGTGTGCCTTCAAAAATGTAGGGCATTGAGGAAAAGATTGCAGCGGTAAGCCAGCCCAGGGCTACAATCATGAAGCCTTCTCTCATGTTCCATTCGCCCCTTTCCTCCGTTAGCATCAACGAAAATATAAATGCAATCAAGAGGGTGATTGTTAGGGAAAGGGAAAAAGGAAAGAGTGATTCACCGTAGTAAACTGCTACCATGAATGGGATTATCATTAAACCGCCAATTATCCACAAGATAGACCCGATGGCGCCAAGAACTATATTAATCCTTAATCCACTCATGTTTGACAGTACACCTGGAATTTAGTCTTCCTCTATCTTAATAATTATTTGCCTATATAATAAACGCTGTAAAGGCTGTTTTGGTGGAGTGTCAACTATTCCTTCGGAGGTTTAGTTGGTGTTGGTTAGTTTTTAATAATGGAAAATGAAATTGGTAATCTAGGTAAAAATGGTTCTCAGTGATAAGATAATTATCAATAACGATATTTGTGCAGGCAAACTCGTCATTAAAGGAACGAGGATATCAGTAGATTTTGTCATCGAACTTCTGGAAAACAACTGGAGCTATGATGATATTCTGGAAAATTATCCCCAACTTGAAAGAGAGGATATTCTTGCAGCCTTAAGATGTGTTTCTTAAGGAAGAATATATCATGGGTACTCAGAAATTACCAATTTTGAAATCACCGATTGTGCCTGATCTAACTGTGTTCTAAAAGTTTCAAGCCCCTTCGTTAAAGACCACCATTCAAAAAAATCCTGGTTATCGCCAAGGTCACCGTTTTCGAATTTCTTGTGGAATAAGGAAGATGGCATATTGTACCTGTCTTCAAAAACAGCAATTTCTTTTTCTGCCAGGCGTATCTTTGCCCGCAGCAGAATAACCTCTTTTTCAAGTGAGTCTCTTACAACTTCAATAGCATTGTCTGAGATTGCAATCTCCATAATAGAAAATACACATCCCCTAATTTAATTTGTTTTAAGCCACTTGTCTCTAGGGATTTTGGCCTGTTTAAGAATCCTTTTTAGTAAATCAACATCAATTTTCCTTTATGTTGATTTGGTATGGTTAAAACAAGATCACCTTTTACCATAAACGGATGTTTTCCTCCAGAATACGGCCCGTCAAAACCCAATTCCCTGAGTCTTTTTACAGGGATTCTCCAGTCTACTGGATTCAATTTATGCAACGGCAATTTCTCTGAGATCGTCTACTGTATGGTCGCCAAGTGGTGGAATGGGAAGATTTCGACGCAACCTTAAAATGAGCCACTCTTCGATGATTTCCTCCAGGTTATTACGACATTCTTCAAGGGAAGTACCTGTTGCCCAGACCCCTTACCTCCAAATATCCAAACCCAGCAATTCCAGTCCCTGTTCTATGAAAACTAAAGCAAAGATGAGATATAGGATTCCCAGACTTCGAAACATATGAAGGTAATGCTTGCTTTTCAAAAAATCTCTGCTTTTACCTACAAACAGGGCAATCACAACTTTTGAACCTACAAGGAGAGCATAGAATCCGATAACAAACATTATCTGTGCCAGCCTGTCAACCTCAGAAGCCCTGAAGAGGATAGGTCCTCCGATTGCAATCCAGAACAGGTAGGGGTGTGGATTCAGGAAATTTGCCAGTATACCTTTTTTCAGGGATTCCTTCTTCTGGTTAGTTATTTCGATACTGATATTTTTGGTCCTCAGAGAAACAATACCCAGCTGCATCAGGTAGAGTGCTCCGGCCAGGCTGATTAGGGCGATTACCGAATTTTGCTGCTGGAAATGCACCAGTATGTAAATCACAGCTGATACTATCAGGAAATCTGTTATCAGGGGAGAAATAGCAACCTTAAAACCTTCCTTTGACCCGTGTTGCAGGCTCTCGGAAATTGTTATGGCCATCAGGGGACCCGGAGATAGGCCTGCAGCAAAACCGAGAAGGATCCCTGTTATCAGGAATTCTGCAATTTCATACATTATTTTCTCTTCTTATCTTCTGAAGGAATCCATTTACAGGAGTGGAATTTCAGTGCAGCCGGATAATTTCTGTCTGTTCTGCGACTGCAATTTCAAATTCATCTGCAGGAATGGTTTTTGTAGAAAAGGTTTCTTCAAACTTCCCGTCTTTGACCTTTATGGTCCGGCTGGCAGTCACTGTAAGGTCCACCCGGGACTGGCCTTCTGAAGCATTACCTTCAATCCGGATATCATATTTGCCTGAAGGTACATTGGATTCGCAAACTTCCGCCACACCGTCTGAAGCCCTTGCACGTCTGGTCATCCATAACAATATCTTTACCCTGACCTTCAGATCTTTCACACTTTCGGTTCTCACTGTTAAATGATTGGGCCTTTCTGGTACTTCTGTGTCAGGCATATGGTATTTGTATTTTCTGCCCTTCACCGGTACCGTTTTAGTAAAGGTCATTGCTATATCAACTGATTCTGCAGAAGATGTGCCGCGTATAGTGACATCATCTCCGGCCCTGGGTTCTGGTGGTATGATCTCGAAGCCACTGTTCTCTGGAGTATCCATTGTAATTAAAAATGCCTGTTAGTCCTTAATGTGTTTTTCTGATTGACAGTTATAGGAGCCCGACTTTGACAGTCAAAAGTAATAATAGTGTTCTTAGCTTTGCTGTATTGGATCAAA
>JBMCCK010000062.1:0-6279 GCA_048619255.1 Methanohalophilus sp.
ACCGCATGGAATTTGAGTGCGGCAGTTGTTAATGAAGATGAAGTGGTCTGTGAGGTAACACATACCTACAAACCTACAACCGGAGGCATTCATCCCCGCGAAGCTGCTCAACATCATGCCCAATTTGCTTCCTGGGTGATTTCCAATCTTTTTGGAGAATTGGCTGAGAAAAACATAAATCCCAAAGATATTGATGCGATATCTTTTTCACAGGGCCCGGGCCTGGGTGCCTGCTTGAGGACCGTGGCAACTGCTGCCAGGGCCCTTTCCCTCTCCCTTGAAATTCCTCTTGTAGGGGTGAACCATTGCGTAGCCCATGTGGAGATTGGCAGGTGGAAAACACCTGCAAAGGATCCCGTGGTGCTCTATGCAAGCGGGGCTAATACCCAGGTACTGGCCTACAGGCGGGGAAAATACCGCGTATTCGGGGAAACCCTGGATATAGGTGTAGGAAATGCCTTTGATAAGTTTGCCCGCAGTGCAGGCCTGTCTCATCCGGGTGGTCCGCAGATCGAGATGTATGCAAAGGATTCAATGAATTACGTAAATCTGCCCTATGTGGTGAAAGGTATGGATTTTTCTTTTTCGGGGCTTTCAACTGCAGCCACAGATGCCCTGCAAAAACATACGCTAGAGGATGTGTGTTATTCCCTGCAGGAGAATGCTTTTGCAATGCTTGTGGAGGTTACCGAACGGGCTCTGGCACATACCGGTAAGAATGAGGTGTTGCTCGGAGGCGGGGTAGGGGCGAACATGCGCCTGCGGGAGATGCTTGATATTATGTGTGATGACCGTGGTGCATCCTTTTATGTACCCGAAAAACGTTTCATGGGAGATAATGGTGCTATGATCGCCTGGCTGGGTCTTCTTATGTATAAAGCAGGCGATACAATCAGGGTCGAAGATTCTCATGTAAATCCCAATTATCGTCCTGACATGGTGGATGTGACATGGCTGAAGGAGTAAATGAAATGCTAAGAGATGGTGCAGAGGCAACGGTCATCCGGAGAAACAACCGTCTTGTCAAGAGTCGTATCCCCAAACGTTATCGTGTGCGGGAACTGGATGAGCGGATACGCAGGGAACGCACCCGTGCAGAGGCCCGTTTGATTTCGGAAGCCCGCAGGGCCGGTGTGGCGACACCCGTAATCTATGATATTTATAATTCCACCATTGAGATGGATTACATTGATGGTAAGCCATTAAAATATGTCATTTCTGAAGCTTTATGTGAAAAACTCGGGGAACTTGTGGGCAGGCTCCATGCTGCAGGTATAATTCACGGAGACCTTACCACCTCGAATGTCATCTGGGATGGAAGCAAGATGTGGCTTATCGATTTCGGGCTTGCTTTCAGTGCAGAAGACCTTGAATCCCGCGGTGTAGACATTCATGTGCTCTTCCAGACCCTTGAAAGCTCACATCCCAGCCACGAGGCACTCATAGCTGCCTTCTGTAAGGGTTATAATCGCACTCTTGAATCTGCGGAAGATGTACTCGAAAGGGTTATTGAAATTGAAACAAGAGGAAGGTACGCCTGAGTAATCTTTCTCATTCATTTTTTTGTACAGTCAGAAATAATCTATTAACAACTCATAATGTGATAATATGCGCAAAATTGTATTCGTTACCGGCAACAGTGGCAAGTTCAGGGAAATTAAGGCAATTCTGGAGCAGAGGGGAATTGAGGTCCTCCAGAATACGGATGGTTATCCTGAGTTACAGGAAGATGATCTGGAACCAATCGCAGCCGATGGTGCCCACCTGTCCTGTGAAAAATTGGGATTGCCCGTGATGGTGGATGATTCCGGGCTTTTCATCGATATCCTGAATGGGTTTCCGGGCCCTTATTCTGCTTTTGTGGAAGATCATCTTGGCAACCCCAAAGTCCTGAAATTGATGGAGGATGAAGAAAATCGCCGTGCTTATTTCAAATCCGTTATTGGCTACTGTGAGCCCGGAAAAGAACCCCTGACGTTTACCGGTATTGTTGAAGGTAACATCGCTTATGAAGAAAAAGGGAAAGGCGGTTTTGGCTATGATCCTATATTCCTGTATGGTGATCGTACATTCGGTGAGATGGGTGAAGAGGAAAAGAATAAGGTATCCCACAGAAAGCGTGCTGTGGACAAGTTTGTGGAGTGGATTGACTCAAACTTATGACTGGAGAAGTATTGCTCGTGCCGGTGCCCCGTCACACCCTTTTATTTTTAGTGGCAGGCAGACAAATCCATAATAACCCGGCTCAACATTTTTAAGATCCAGGTTCTCAATGATATTGATTTCTCTTCCAAACAACATCATGTGATTGTCCAGTCCTTCCCCGGAATCCACTGACTCCGAATCGATTCCCACTGTCAGGAAGCCATTTTTGGCAAACCATTTTGCGGCATCTGGGAGTATTCTTGCAAATCTTTGATCAGATGATTCAGTTTTCAGCAATATGATTTCACATCTGTTTTTGTCTTTGAAGGGAAAGGCTTTTTCCATTTCATCATTTCCGATTTTGGATTTCCCGGAAAGATCGATCAGATAAGCCCTGCCCACAAGAGAAGATAATTCCAGTTCATCTACTGTGCGCCCACCCTCAAATATATGGGCAGGAGCATCTATATGGGTGGCAGTGTGACTACCTATTTCGAGTTTTGAGATACTGTATCCGCAGGATTCTATAGAAGTGACCCTTTTGACAGTAACTTTTGGATCCCCCGGATAAACTCTGGTTTCAGGAGCGATAGGTCTTGTAATATCAATAATTTCCTATGTCATTTTCAGATAAGTGCCCTTGAACTCTTCAGCACTTGCTTTGCTTCGTTCTTTTCAAGCCCTGCTCCCATTGCCACTTTCAATGCAGTGCTTGTTGTTATCAGGTCAGAAGGATGGTGTGCATCGGTATCCACAACCATTGTTGCACCGCTAAGTTTTGCGATTTTGGCAACATGGCCATTGGTGCGGTTATGCCCGCCTCTTGAGGTAATTTCCAGACATACATTGTTGTCCGCTGCAATTTTAGCTTCTTCTTCAGTGATAAATCCAGGGTGTGCCAGGATATCTACATCCGAACATTGTGCAGCAGCAAGGTTTGTGCCGGGCAAAACAGGCTCAACCGGGCTTTCTCCGTGTACAACAACAATCTCGGCTCCCAGTTCTCTTGCAAAACTTGCAAGAGATGCTATTTTTTCAGGAGGCACATGGGTTATCTCAATGCCGGGAAGTACTTTTATGTCCATTGGTTCTTCCAGGTATTTTGCCTTGGTAACACAGTTGAGGATGTGTTCTACATTGGTGAAATCGGCATGGTCTGTAAGCCCGATTGCCTCATAGCCGAGGGTTTTTGCCCTGCGGACCTGCTCGCTTGGAATAAGCTCTCCGTCGCTGAATATTGTATGTGTATGCAGATCTATCATGATAATTCCTGTTGTGTTTTGTACAAAGTATTTATTGTTTGCATTGATAATATCTTCTGTGGTAGATGTCCATATTTTTATATTATGTGCATGGAATGGATATCTAAATAATTCTTCATATTGGAGATAATGAATGATGAATAATAAGTCAGGGATTCGCAGGTTAGTTCTGGATGTTCTTAAGCCACATAATCCTTCCATAGTTGAGCTTGCAGGTGTGTTGGGTGATGTGGAAGGAGTTGATGGTGTCAATCTTAGTTTATATGAAATGGATCAGAAAACCGAAAATGTAAAAATCACCCTGGAAGGGATGGATCTTGACTATGAACTTATCCGTCAGGAAATAGAGAATATGGGTGCGGTGGTCCATAGCGTAGATGAGATTGCAGCTGGTAAAAAAATCATCGAAGAAGTGGAGACTCATCAGGACAGGTGAATCTCATTTTTCCTCTTCTTCAGGACTTTCCAGTCTCTGTATAACATCTGCAAAAGCAAAATTGGGTTTTACATCTCTTACCTTTATGCGCACTTTTTCTCCTTTTTCAGTTTCGGAGATAAATACTACAAATCCTTCCACAAAAGCAGTACCGTCGCCACCAGATCCCATTCTTTCGATAACAACGTCATATTCTTCCCCTTTCCTGATTGGTGCGGTAAGGAATTTTTTGCCTACGACATATATTTCCGCACTTTCTGACCTTGAAGCCTCTGGCGAATGGGCCCGGACATATGTAAATTCGCCTCTTACTTTATCCAGGTATTCCTTGAACATATCTCCCTGGAATACTTTTACAACAAAATTTCCTTTGGGTTTCAGGATGCGGGTTGCACACTCAAGTGCTGATTCGGCCAAAGCGATGGAACGTGCGTGATCCAGGTTCCAGTTTCCTGAAAGATTGGGTGCAGCGTCACATATAACAGTGTCTGCTCCTTCTTCTCCTACTGCTTCCTTGATCTGTTGAATAGTTTCTTCCCGGGTAATATCGCCGCGAATGATGGTTATTCTGTCCATTGGCTTGATGCGCAATATATCTACACCGACAACTTTCCTTTTCGTCAGTTCTCTTGCGACTTCAAGCCACCCACCAGGAGCGGCTCCGAGATCTACAACATCACTGTCTTCTCTGATAACGTTAAATTTCTTGTTAATCTGCTGGAGTTTGTACGCTGCTCTTGAGCGATAACCTTCGGCTTTTGCACGCCAGTAATATGTATCTCTTCTATGCCTTGCCATTGGATTGCTCCCTTCATTATGTAA
This sequence comes from Methanohalophilus sp., assembly GCA_048619255.1. Classification (GTDB taxonomy): domain Archaea; phylum Halobacteriota; class Methanosarcinia; order Methanosarcinales; family Methanosarcinaceae; genus Methanohalophilus. Next base: position 4,666 of record JBMCCK010000062.1, read on the forward strand.
GTATAAAAGGTTATGCCTCTTTGAGTTCCTCTATTTGTGCACCCAATGAGAATATATTTTCTTCTATCTCAGTGAGTGCATCAGGGACCCATGAATCAAAATCGTAGTAAATATTCACAAGGTCCATGTATTTTTGCTCCAGCTCCTGTATGTATTCAGGTTCTGCAGGGGTCTGCACTTCATTGATCAGGTTCTCCAGATGTGTGGTTCTCATCTTCAATCTTCTTTTAAAGCGTGTTGCTACTTTTCCCATGTCCAGTTCTCTTTTTTCGTAACCAAGCAAATCAAGGGCATCACTCAATTCCTGTGGGTATTCAGGAAATGCATCTGGTCCCAGAATAAAATATTCTGCCCCCTCTGTGTTTTCCATCCCTATTATTTCTTCACAGGTTACCTTTTCCAGGAAATGCCTGGAGCAGGCCTTTTCACACATATTGAGTATATCTTTCTCTATAGGGGGTTCATCATCCCTTGCATAGGTGACCTCCTGGGCAGTGCAGGTAATCTCGTGTACTGTGGCTGCTCCCAGTACATCAATAATCCCGGAAAGTTCTTCGATTGAAATCATGATTATTGCTGTATCATTTTATGGCTTAATAATGTCATGCCCGCGAAACTCAATGTGTTTATCCGACTATTTTTAAATAATTAGAGATTTACACTCTTCCATAACACAGGCGAAAATCATGCATTCTACACTATGGATCAAAGGAACTAAAAGTAAATCCCTTGAGGGAAAGACCGTTGTGCTGGCAGTTACTGGCAGTATTGCAGCCGTAAGGGTTGTGGAACTGGCACGTGAACTAATACGCAACGGTGCAAATGTCTATGCTGTGATGAGTGAAGCAGCCACACGTATTCTCCATCCCGATGCATTACATTATGCCACCGGTCATGAAGTGATTGCGGATATAACCGGGGGAGTGGAGCATGTGGGAATGTGCGGGCTGCAGGGTATGGCAGATCTCTTATTGATAGCTCCGGCAACGGCGAATACTATAAGCAAAATCGCAATGGGAATCGATGATACGCCTGTAACGACTTTTGCAACCACTGCTATTGGTAGCGGGGTGGCCACAATAGTTGTACCTGCAATGCATCAATCGATGTATGATCATCCTGCAGTGAATTCCAATCTCGAAAAACTTGGAAGTTATGGTATCAGTCTAGTTGGTCCCCGCGTAGAGGAAGGGATTGCCAAGATAGCTCCAAATGATGATATTGTCCTGGCAGTTGAACGTGAACTTATGGGTAAAAAACTTGCAGGCAAGAAAATAGTGCTGACATCCGGTGCAACTGCTGAAGCTATTGATCCTATCCGTATAATCACAAACAGGGCTTCCGGTAAAACAGGTCAGGAATTGGCCAGGGAGGCTTTCCGGCGGGGGGGAGATGTTACAATAATCCACAGTAATGAACTGGATGTGGATGGTATTAATGAGGTTTATGCAGAAAGTGCAGCCAGTATGCTGGATAGCTGCATGGAAGAAATAGGCAGGGGTTGTGATGTATTCATAAGTTCGGCTGCGATTTCGGATTATACACTTGATTCTTCAAGATCCAAAATAAAATCAGGCCAGAAGCTTATCCTCGAAATGCATCCCACTGAAAGGA
>JBMCCK010000063.1:0-6249 GCA_048619255.1 Methanohalophilus sp.
GACTGAATAACATCAAATTAGAATGGGAGGAATTATGACCTAATTTGATAATCTCAAAACAGAAGGGCTAAAATACAAGTCCTCTATAATATTGAAAACATGAATGAAGACAATGAGAACAACATGAAATTCCATCCACAGAGCAATACCTACATTTTTCGGAAAAAATCCTATTTTGAGCAAAATGTAAGCCTGGATGGAAATCTCATTACAGGACCGGATACTAATTTCTGGAAAAATCTGAAGGTCGCCGGCAATGTAGAACTGGGCAAGGGTACAGTGGTGAGAGGAGATCTCCATGCAGAAGAAGTTATACTGGGTCCAAATTGCAGGATTGATGGGGATATTCACGCCAACAGGAATGCGACCCTGCTTGATCGTTGCACAATCTGTGGCCACGCCACTACAGATGGCTGGATGAAAGTACGGCCAGGTTGCAATATAAAGTTTGTAAGGGCGAAAAAAGAACTGGAACTTATTGGTAAAGTCAATGTTGAAAGTATAGAATCAGGTACGAAAGTAATCATTCATTCTGAATGAGTTATTTATTTTCTTCAGCCAGCATTTTCAGCAGCCTGTTACGCAGTTTATTTGCAGAGGTACTTGTTCTGTCTCTGGGACGGGACAGATCTACATCAACCATTTCCTTTATCCGCCCGGGGCGGGAAGTCATAACAGCAATCCTGTCGGAGAGATAAACTGCTTCATCCACACTGTGTGTTACAAAAAGAATTGTTATCTTTTTAGATTCCCATATCTGTAACAGTTCCTGCTGGAGTTTATTGCGTGTCTGGGCATCAAGGGATCCAAAAGGCTCATCCATAAGTAAAACTGCAGGATCGTTTGCAAGGGCCCTTACAATAGCGATTCTTTGTCTCATTCCCCCTGAAAGTTCGTAAGGATAACTGTCCCGGAACTGCTCAAGTCCCACAAGTCTCAGATATTCTTCAGCAATCTTTCTGGATTCTTTTCTATCCATACCACTCATATCCAGCCCGAACGTCACATTATCCATGACTGTCCGCCAGGGGAACAGGGAATATTCCTGGAAAACCATTCCCCTGCGTGGATCAGGAGAGGTTATTGTTTCATCATCCAATAGAATCCTGCCCGAATCAGGCATGTCCAACCCGGCAACAATTCGCAAAAGAGTAGTTTTTCCGCAACCTGATGGACCAATGATACAGACAAATTCACCATCTTTTACCTCAAAATTTACATCCTCAAGGGCATCTGTAGCCTCTCCCTTATCCTTCTCAAAACTCTGCCCCACATTCTCAATCACAAGTCTGCCCATTTAAACAACGACTCCTTTTCTCCATTTGAGCAATTTCCCGTCCACATACCAGCGGAAAACACGGTCTATAAGCAGTCCCAAAAAACCCAGAATGAGCATGTAGACCAGTACAAAATCCATCTGATGCAAATAATAATGCCACCATATCTTGTATCCCAGACCGCTTTTACTAACACCGAACATCTCAGCTGCTACCAGACACATCCAGCCAACACCCATAGCGATTCGTATTCCAGAGGCTATAGAAGGTAAAGAATAGGGCAGGGCGATATGCCTGATAAGTGAGGTGCTTTTCATGCAGCCAAGTACCTTCCCGGCTTCCACATAAACCCTTGATACACTCTTAAAACCGGCTACTGTATTAATTATTATAGGAAAAACTGCTCCTACAAAAACCACAAATCCGGCAGATATGTGAGTCAGACCAAACCACACAATTGCAAAGGGAATCCATGCAAGAGGAGGAATCGGGCGCACAATCTCAATCAGAGAATCAGCTACCCTATCTGCATTATGGAACCATCCCATTGCAATCCCTATTGGGATACCTATAACTAGAGCCGAAAAGATACCTATTCCAAAGTGCAGCAGACTTATCGCAAGATCGGTGAAAAGAACTCCCCTTTCAATTATTGTGATAAAAGAAAAAACTACATCGGTAAAACTCGGAAGAATGAATGTGTTCCCTATAACAAAATCAGCTATCAATTGCCAGATGGCGATGGCTGTTACCAAGGAAATGATTTCTATGCCTTTTTTTGAAACAGGTTTCGTTTTCATGATTCCTCCGGAAATGTGTGGAGGATTTGCCTCCACATCCGGCGACCTATAATCAACAGCTCCTTAAAAAGTTTGCTGTTTACTCAGTTTCAGCCTGCTCGTAGAATCTCATATCAAATATATCTTCTTGAGTGAACTCTTCATTGATATAGCCGAGTTCATACTGAACCTGTGCATAATCTACGGTGGATTCTGCAACAATTGCAGGGTCAGCAATCAAATGACCATCCCAATTCTCCAAGGAAGCACGAACCACATCAACGTCCCATCCTTGCTGGTCTGCATAAATCTGTGCAACCTCATCCTGATTTTCATTACTGTATTCTGTACCCTTTATATGAGTCTTTACAATCTCAGTCACCAAATCCGGATGGTTGCGTATCAAGTCTCCACTTACAACAAGCACACAGCATGCATGATCAGGAAGCATTTCACCGGAAAATACAACCGATCTACCGTTGCCTTCCTGATCTATCAAGGTTGGAGCAGGATGGGGAAGAAATGCAGCATCTATACGGCCCGCGGAAATAGCAGATGTTGCATCACCTGAACCCATTGCTTTTATGTCAACATCATTGTCCGGATCAACACCATTTTCTTTCAGCCAGTCACGTAGAATTGTATCCTGAATTGTACCCGGCGGGAATGTTGCAATAGTTAAGCCTTTGAGGTCCTCTGGGCTTTCATAGGAATGTTCAGGATGAAGGACAAGATCGGAACCCTGAGAGTTCACACCTGCCACAATTTTGGCATCCAGTCCGTTGTTCAGGGCTGACAGGAAAGGAGCAGCACCCACATAAGCCACATCCAAGTCACCCGCAAGCATTGACTGCATTTCAGGAGCCCCTGTCGGGAATTCATATTCTCTCACATTTTCCACACCATAGGCAGCAAGATCCTCTTCCCACCATCCATTTTCTTTGGCGGTCATATAAGCAATCTGGTGTGTACTCGGCTGGTATCCTATATTTAGAGTGCTAACGTCCGAAGCCTCTCCTGTGTCATCTTCATTCTGGGAAGCACAGCCTGCAAGGAAGACAGAACCTGCCACAACAAGTATGAGGATTAGTATTTTACTTATTTTTTTCATTATGATTCCTCTTTTTATGTTTAATCACTATAGTCTACTATATAGTCAATATTGTTAATGTAACCAATACGTTATTTATATATTGCCTTATACCGCCATATTATACCCTAAAAGTATTAATATATTATCCACTATTACCTTTTAATGCTATAAATAAATGGAGATCGGAAAATGAGTATTGCAGACAAAGTTATCGAATCAGCATTTGAATCCGATGAAGCGTTCCAGCATACTTTATTGAAGGTCATCAAGGAAGACCTGGGCCTTACAGCTATAGAATTTTCCGAACACTCCTCCATTCCACCAAGTACCCTTTACAAACTTATGTCCGGCAACCGGGAGCCAAATTTACGTACGATGCGCCAGATCGTAAAAACCATAAAGAAACTGGAAGGATTTGAGGGCGGGGAATTCATAGCCGTAATAGCAGCCCGTCCGGTACTGGATAATATTAAGGAGACTAAAAGGAAAATTCGTGGAAACCTGTGCACAATACGAGAATATGCGGCGACCTCCATGGAAGAGGCGATTATTGCGGCTGTGCGAGCTGAAAGGGAAGGAGCAAGGGCACTTGTTTGCGCACCTATCGTAAGCCCTACGGTGGAAAAAATTATCAAAATACCTGTATCCACCATTATGCCAAGGGATAGTCTTCTCGAGGCAATCGAAAATGTGGCACGAAAAATGGAAATGGAATAAAAAAAGAAAACAAGAGCGCTTTTTGAAGCGCTCATATTCTGGTTTTACCTGCCCAGCCTGGAACGCAGGGATTCTGCGATCTCAGCGAATTTGGCGGTTCCGCCTGTGGCAAATATGTAGGCTGCACCTCCACCAACTACAAGGAGAAGGCCACCAAGCACATCCCATACAGTACTGGTTCCCTCTTCCACATCCATGGTTGTTGAAAGGCCGCCTGCCTTTACAAGATAGGTGCCCGGTTCACCTGCAGTAGAGGTAAATTCTATGGTTGTGGAATTGTTCTGTCCAAGAGTTATTTCCTGGCTGTCTGTAACATTGTCGTTGATCGATAACTCGACAGTGTAACTACCCTCTGCATTACCTGTGTTGATCGAATCAAGCATCACCGTGAATTCCTCGCCGGCAGTGGCAGGTGAAGGTTCGATTCTCAGGTTACTGAATTCGAAGTCTGCAGCCAGTTCATTGACATTAATATTCAATTCCGCATCAAGGTAACCATCCACTTTGGCCTCGATCTTGTGGGTACCGGGCTCTTTGGGATTATAGGTTATCGTGCCATCCTCATCGGTTTCACCCAGGGATTTGCCGTCAAAGAATACCTCGGCATCCTCCAGTGGTTCAGAGCCGATCGCCTTGACCACAGAGATGGTTATCGGTGTACCCTCAAAGACTTCCTCAGGGGAGACTTCGATATTGATCTTTTTGCTCTCATCAGCCGGGGAAATCACTTCGAAATTGCCCTTTGATGAAACATAACCTTCCTTTTCAGCGGTTGCAGTAAACTTACCAGCGTCATCAGCATCATACTCGAAAACACCTTCATCTGAGGTGGTTCCGACCCTGTCACCATCGATGAGTATTGATGCATCCCTGATAGAAGCGCCACGGGATGTTACTGTGAAAGTGATCTCATCACCTTCTACAACGGTAGTTGGCTCGATATCAATGTCCAGGGATTCATCGGGTTCGGTTTCCACTTCTACGAATGGGTAGTAACGGACTTCACTGCTGTCAGCAACCCTGAACTTGATCTCGCCCATGATGTCGATGGTGTCACCTTCATCAAGGTCGATGGAATCTTCATTTTTCAGAGTAATCGGGTTCGTACTGGTGACTTCCATCTCATCAAAAGTATCACCGTTATCAACTTCCAGGTAATCCTCGGATAGCTGGAAGATGCCTTCGACAAAAACGGCACTGGTTTCGGTACCGCTGAATATTTCATTGAAATGAACAACAATTATTGGTACATCGTCCTCATCACCGACATCTTTCTCATAGACATATTCATCATCGGAAGATACTATAGCTGACTCAATATTGTCGCCATCCTGGGTCAGCTCAATCATTACCCTGTCACCGTTGACATCAATTTCCCGGATGTTGAGAGCATAACCTTCTTCCAGTGTCAGGGAAGAGCCTGTATGGACCGATTTTTCATCGTCATCGTCTATAAGCACCTTTGAAAGCTGACCGCTGGACATGAGATCGGAATCATAGGTTTCACCTCCGAAATCACTATTATCATATCCTGCAAAATATTTCTCGGCCATGAAACCTATCACATTGTATTTACCCCATGGCCCATATTCAAACTCGACTTCTACAGGAGTGGATTTATAAATTAGATCACCTGCGTCTATATTCCGGCCATTATAATTAGTCACATTGAGAGACTCACTTCTTAATCCTTCATCGATATCATAATAGAACCCTTCAAAATTAAGAGGTGTCCAGCTGAATCCTTCATCTTCAGCAATAGTACCCCTGAGTTCATAGGTACCGGGTTCGGACATGTCGACAAAGGGTGCAAATCTCAATACATCATCATCTGCTACTATGAATTTGAGTTTGCCCATGATATCGATAATGTCACCTTCTTCAAGACTTATGGAGTCTTCATTCTCCATTTTTATTGGGTCAAGGTCAGTAATTTCCATTTCACCAAATTCATCCCCCCTGTCTATTTCCACATAGTCGTCTGAAATCTGGAAGATGCCGTCAATAAAGACAGCGTTTGTCTCAGTACCACTGAATACATCATCAATGTGTACTGCAATTATGGGAACATCATCCACTCCACCAAGATCCTTTTCATAAACATAGGTTTCATCGGAGGAAAGGATTGCATCATCGACCTCATCCCCGTCCTGAGTAAGGCTTATCCATACACTGTCCCCGTTTACATCCACCTGCTGGATATTGAGGTTATAGCCGTCCTCAAGGGTCAGAGATGATCCGGAGTAGATGGATTCGTCATCGTCTGTATCCATAAGAACTTTTGAGAGGATACCTTCTGACATCAGGCTAAGGTCCTCATCAATAAGAGAGTCGTCAGTTCCTTCGTAGCCTGCAAAATACCTCTCTGCCATAAATCCGATGA
>JBMCCK010000064.1:0-6221 GCA_048619255.1 Methanohalophilus sp.
CTTTCACCTACATCCTCCTGACAATGGATATCACGATCTCCTCGTTTGGTCTCTTCCCGCAACTGCAGGGGACCAAAAAGGGTAGCACCGTCTTCTTCAGGACGCATGTGGAAATATTCCCTCTGGAGACTGGAAATTATCTCAAGGTCCTCAATCAGGCGATCACTTTCGGGTTGTTCCTTGAACTTGGCAATATCCCAGTTCTCAGAGATGTAGTATAATTCCCTCAAAGTTGAACCGCGGTTATTCCCGATATGGTTATTTAAGAGAAAATCAAGCACATGAGAGGTCTTCAATAACTGGAATGCCCCTTTGACGGTCTTGGCACTTCTTTCACTCTCCCGGCCACCATACACCCATACATCACTGTTTTCATTGAATTCAATATTGTTCTTGGTTCTGCTGGGCATATTCACATAAGGAATCCGTCCATCCACAAAATGCGAATACAACTCCGATGCAAGACCCGTCAACCTTTGCTCTGCAAGCCTGTCATGCTCCTTACGATGTTCATTCTTAGCCATTATACAACCCCTTTTATCGCTCTGGCACCTGTAACAATCTCTTCCTCAACCCCTTCAACAATGGGAGGTTCTTTTATAGAATCCAGATCCGATGGGTCAGGTAACTGATAATTCACGGCAAAAGCCTCACCTGGCTTGAGAACAATTTTCCATATGTAATCATAATCATTGCCCATACTGACCACTTTGGGTGATGGGATTGCCTCGACCTGGAAAGGCAGCATCTCATGTAATTTGAATTCTACTTTCTTGCTCCCAAAATTCTTTGTCCTGACAGATACATTGGCATTATCATCATCGAACTGCCTGTCAACAAGCAGGTTGCCCATTACCCTGGCAACAACAGGATTGATATCCGGTACTTCCCTATCAAGGGTTTCTGCCAGTTTTTCCGCCATCCTGGGCAATACCTTGTTAATGATAACTTCCTTTTCCTTGCGTTTTTTAAGGGAGCCTTTCTTTTTAAGGAAGCGATTTAGTTTCCTCCCCACTTCTTTGAGGGCAAGTTCCACCTCATCCTGGATTTCGGGGATATCCGCAATAGCGTCCTTGGATTCAGATGTAAAAGGTACATTTGTGGAGGCCACATGTATAAGCAATACCAAAGGACCGATGGGCAGTCCCCCACCCGGCTGGTTAATACCGTATTGTTTCCATTTGATACCTTCCACGCCATGTGTGGTCACACAGCCTCCCTGCTGATAAAGAAGAGGAACCCGGTTGGCAAACCGCATTATATTGACCCTGTCATCCTTTTGCAGGTTGCCTCCATAAGCAATCCCAACTTCCACAACAAAGGGATTACCGGAATATACGGAAGGAGTACGCGTGGTAGTTGCAATAAAATCTACTTTGAATTCTTTCTCCAGACCTTTATAAATCAATTCTTCACCTATTGGGGACAGACAATCTGTCGGTGGAGACATGATTTTTACTTTCTGGAATGCATCAAGAAGGCGTTTTGCATCTTCCCTTTCAATGGTGTGAGGGTCCATATCCATATCAAGCCCACTGGCGCTACAGATTTCTTCTGCTGTGAGTAAACCTATTTTGGAAAAGGAATATCTCAAAAAAGGAGCAAGTCTCTGCCTGCCGGTATAGCGCAACATCTTCATAAGGGTACCCAGCTCGATACCATGCGGATGCGGTAAAATCTCGCTTGCAGGTTCGGGTATCTTATCCGTAGCCCTGTCAAATATTCTCTCATCACCATCAGGGTCAATGAGCTTTATGCGGGCATGGGGATTTACAATGGCCGTAGCCTTGAGATATTCTTCTACCGACTGACGGCGCCCCTTTACATAGGTGGCTTCCATTTCCATCTCCACCCGGGTTCCATGAGGACGATCCCATTCGATTATTTCATCTTTCAGGATTTCGGGGTCATTGGTACGGGTATTGATCATCACTTCATAATAGTGAGCGGGGGATTGGGGACCTATCTTGGAAATAATTCGGGTGGCATGGCCTGCTGTCAGCTGGGAATAGAGGACCGCTGCAGAGATACCGATACCCTGCTGTCCCCTGCTCTGCTTGAGCGCATGAAAACGAGAACCATAAAGCAGTTTGGCAAAAACCCTCGGGATCTGATCTTTCACAATACCCGGACCATTGTCCTCAATAATCACAACGACCCCGCTTTTACCCGAACGTTTAATGTGAAGCATGATATCGGGTAGTATCCCCGACTCCTCACAGGCATCCAGGGAGTTATCCACAGCTTCTTTTATCGTAGTAATAAGACTTCTGGGGGCCGAATCAAAACCCAGTATCTGTCTGTTCTTTTCAAAAAATTCGGCTACACTTATTGACTGTTGTTTTTTTGCAAGTTCTTCTGCAATTGGTGCTGGCATTGAACCTTCATCCCCTTAAAAACAAATTTCCTGCAAAATTAAGACCACAGGAGACGCTACAATATAGTCAGCATATATTTATATATTTGTTAGTATGACCCACTTATCCCTATATCCTCATTCCATATCTCAGGGTATTCCCGAATAAATTCCTTCATCAAAGTTTTACATTCAGATAAATCCAGGTCAACAACCTCAACTCCTTTGCTACGCAGGAAATCCTGTGCTCCTTCAAAGGTTTCTGATTCTCCGGCAACCACTTTCTTTATACCAAACTGCACCACGGCACCGGCACAAAGATAGCAGGGCATAAGGGTGGAATACAGCACCGTATCCGCATAACTTCCAATTCTGCCCGCATCCCTCATACACGAAATTTCCGCATGTGCAAGTGGGTCGTCGTTCTGTACCCTGAGATTATGTCCTCTCCCGATAATCATTCCATTCCTTACAAGTACAGAGCCTATGGGGATTCCACCTTTATCACGGCCGGCCATAGCTTCATTTATCGCTTCTTTCATGAATTGGTCCATTTCACTCACTCCCGGATGTATCAGGATATCTTATCCTGAATACCTTATCGTTGGGTCTGACCCTATCATTTACCGCAAGGCCCACATCCATACCTTTTTCAGCTGATTTTATATTATTACCTTCCACCTGCATGGAAGATACATTCTGTTCAAAATGAGTATTCTCTCCTTCAATCAGAATAGTATCACCGATACTAAGGGCAGAATCAGTAAGCTTAACATATGCAGCACCCTGGTTCTTATAATAATTTACAACTTCACCTATAATTTCTTTTAGGGTTTGCGAGGCATTCATGTCTTTTTCCACAATGAAACCTTCCCGAGAGGGTTTCCTGAAATAGAAACCTGTGGAAAAACCTCTGTTATAAACAGCACAAAGCTGTTGTTTCCATTCAAGTACCAGGTTGTTTTCAAACTTCCCACTTCCACAGGCCTCCAGAGCCTCTGAATAACATCGAGACACTGTTGAAATATATCTTGAGTCACGTAATCGTCCCTCGATCTTGAAGGCATCTATCCCGGCTTCCACGAGGTGGGGGATATGTTCAATCATGCACAGGTCCCTGGCACTTAGAAGGTATTTTCCACCCACCTCCACCTGTGACCCATCATCCGCATTGAGAGTCCATTCCCATCTACACGGCTGGGTACATTGACCACAGTTGCCGGATTTACCCAGAAGATATGCCGAAAGGTAGCACCTTCCGGAAATTGCCTGGCACATAGCGCCGTGAACGAAAACCTCCAGTTCAATATCAGTATGTTGCCTGATCTGTTTTATTTGATCAAGACTTAGCTCCCGCGATAAAATAATACGGCTTGCACCGAGAGAACCATAAAATTCTGCCGTCTTTGCATTGGAAACATTGGCCTGTGTGGAAATATGTATATCAAGTCCCATGGAGGATGCCTGTAATATCACAGCAGGGTCCCAGGCTACGATTGCATCCACTCTTGCCCCCTTGGCAGCGTTGAGGATAGCCGATAAATCAGAAGTATCTTCAGGATATATGACAGAATTGACAACAAGGTAGGCTTTCAGTCCTTTTTCTCGTACCGATTTTACAAAGCCTGAAAGATTATCCACAGTGATCGTCTTTGCACGAGAACGAAGGCTCAACCGATCTACGGAAAAATATACAGCATCTGCATACTGTGAACATGAATAAAGGGTACCTTCATCCCTTACACCTACTACAAGTTCAGGCATCGGGTGATTAGAATCCATGGGTAGAAAAGAGATCAGGTATGATATAGAGATTTTGTCTTTATATCAGGGGTTTTGCAGGAAACTGTTATAACCGGTTGCTACAAAAACAAGAATCATTCCCATCATTACCTCTTCCACCCGTGGAATATAAATTTGCGAGCCGGATGTTATAAGGTAGAGGCAAAGTGCAACTGTGAAACTTGTGAGAAGTAGCCCGATTATCATATCCTCAATGTCTGGCATGTTTTTCGCTCTGATTCGGTTTTGGCATGAATGCAAAGTGAAAACTATATAGCATATATATTTATTTTTGCAGAAGAAATAAAATATAAAATGATGTATAAAAACAAACAAAAAAATGAAAGAATTGGGATTTAAGACAGCTAGAAAATATAGGAGTGAGCATTTCCGGTTAGGAGAAACCCGGAAATGCTTCAGACAAATCCCATTCACTTCTTTTTACTAGAGGAAATATTTGAAACAAGGCTGACAGCACTGATTGTTTCTTTTTCCTTGTAGGCCTCATTCCTTGAATAGAACCACAATGGCAGATAGAGTGCCAGCACTATGAATCCTACCCAGGTTGAAGTCCATCCGACTTCAAGACTGTTGAGATAAACAACACCCACAAGACATAGGGGGATGTTGAATATACCGAAAAGCAATGCAATGTTCTTCCAGCCTGTTGGTGCCTTGAAAGGCCTGTCGAGTGCAGCCATTTCAGGGTTCAATTTGGCTTTTACATAGGCAAATAGACTGATACCGTTTGCACATGTGTAACCAATAGCAGATGCTGCAAGGATTGCAGTAGGTGTGCCCATGGATATCAACAGCAGGTTGAAAAGGCCGATTACTACCATTGCCACAATGGGGGTACCGGAGGAATTTAGTTTACCGAAAATTTTTGGCAGATTTCCTTCAGTTGCCATTGAGTGCATAGCCCTTGCAGATCCAAGATAGGCAGTCTGAATGATCAGTACCATTGCCGCGATCAGCATGACAATTGCAACTATTGCACCCGCAGACCCAAAGGCAGCCTGTGCCACAGGAATCATTGGAGAGATCGGCTCTCCGATTGTGCCTTCAACACCGAGTACACCAATTACTGCAGCCTGTACAAGTACAAAAGAGAATAAACAAACAGCACCACAGGCAAACAGAGCTTTTGGTACATCAGAACCCGGTTTCCTGTACTCAGGACCATATATAGCCGCTGTTTCCCAGGCACAAGCACTCCATTGGGCCATCGCAAACAGACCAAGGAGTATCAAGATATGATGAGCATCCCATGCCCAATCTGCTGGAAGCCATTGGCTTGTGATATTAGACATTACCACATCACCGGTTGCAAAGGGTGCCAGAGTAATGACAATAAGGGGCAGCAATGAAATGGCTGCTAGTATATAGCCTGCAAGTGCGCCACCCTCAAGACCACGGTAATTTACAAGGATAAGCCCACCGAATATTACAATTCCCGCAACCAGAGAAAGCTGGTATTCAGTAAATGTTTCTGCAAGTATGGGGAAAAGATTGTACATATAGCCACCGACAAGGATGGCAAATATCGCAAGTACAGGATTCCATGCAAACCAGTAACTCCAGGCACTGAAACCGCCTATCAGTTTACTTTTATCAAATTTGCCCGTGTAATCTTTTGTTTTAAACACATTTTGTGCAAATCCAGGAAGACCCGAAGCATGGGGAAAAGCTGTTGCAAGTTCACCATAAGCAAGGTTTTGCATAAAACCCTGAAATACAGAAAGACCCCAAACTATTATTGCAGCTGATGATACCCACATAGGGAAATATCCCAGAGAAGGCAGGATCAACAGCGGGACACCAAGTGCGATGGCAAGTCCCTGTTTCCAGTCAATGGTACGTTCCAGTTCACTGGCATCGCACACGACTTTACTACATTGTTCCGCATGATGCAGATCGACTCCTGCACCACCTTTTTCTTCGCTCATTAGAAACACCACGCTCCTTTTTATTGAAATGTATTATAAAGATAATAAATTAGAACCGGGAAACTCCCCGGCCTTTAAATTTATCCTGTGATTTCCCTGAATTTATCGCAGCAGTTGATTTCAATATCGAGAAG
>JBMCCK010000065.1:0-5898 GCA_048619255.1 Methanohalophilus sp.
CTGGAGAAATTCAGGGCTGGAAAGGATAGTGTGCGAACCCACCACAGGTCAATGATAATTTTCCCTGAAATGGTAGGTAAGCAAATTGCAGTTTACAACGGTAAAGAATTCGTAAGTGTAGATGTACAGCCTGAGATGGTAGGTCACAGGTTTGGAGAATTCGCACAGACAAGAGGCAGAGTTTCCCACGGAAGCGCTGGTGTTGGTGCAACCCGTTCCAGTAAATTCGTACCACTAAAGTAAGGTGATTGTTAATGGCAAGAATTGATTATTCAACGGAACTTGAGCCAGCAACAAGTGCCAGAGCTATGGGTTCAGAGCTACATATCTCTCCCAAGAAATCACGTGAACTCTGTCGCGAGCTTAAAGGAATGCGTACTACATCTGCAAAGAATTATCTTGAAGAGGTAATCTCTTTCAAAAGGGCTGTACCATTCAGGAGGCACAATGACAGTCTTGGGCACAAGAAAGGTCCAATGGCAGCAGGTCGTTATCCTGTAAAAGTGGCTGCAGAAGTTCTCAAACTTTTAGAGAATGCTGAGAGCAATGCTGAATACAAGGGTCTTGATCCTTCTCAAATGTACATAAACCATGTTTCTACAAAGAAAGGCCGGGTTATCCATGGAATGCGCCCCAGGGCTCGTGGAAGGGCTACCCCCAAGAATACGGAAACCGTAAATATCGAAATTATTCTGAGCGAGGTGCGCTAAAATGGCAGTAGAGAAGAAATTTGTTGAGGACGGCTATGTGAAAGCCTCACTTGACGAATATTTCGCAAACCAGCTGAGTCGGGCCGGTTATGGTGGCATGGAGATCAATCGAACCCCTATGGGGACACAGATTGTTGTTTATTCCGAAAAACCCGGTATGGTTATCGGTAAGGCTGGAAAGGTCATCCGCCGACTCACAAGAGATGTTGGGCGCCTTTATAATCTTGATAACCCTCAGATTGATGCACAGGAAGTAAAGAGGCCAGAACTGAATGCCCAGATGATGGCAACACGGCTTGCTTCTTCCATTGAACGTGGCTGGTATTTCAGGAAAGCAGGTCACAATGCAATGCGTGCCATTATGAATTCCGGTGCTCTTGGGTGTGAAATTATCCTCTCCGGAAAGGTTACAGGTGCAAGGTCAAGGGTCGAGAAAATGGTAAATGGCTATATCAAACATGCAGGGAAACCTGTTGATGATATTGTGGACGAAGGGTTCGCAGTAGCCGTTAAAAAACTCGGTACAATTGGCTGTAAAGTGAGAATTATCCATCCGGGTGCTGTGTTGCCAGATTCCTACCACCTGAAAGAGGTTGTGGAAGAGGCAGTTGCAGAAGTTGCTCCTGAAGAAGCTGAAAGTGTGGGCGTTGAAGAACTTGTGGAAGCAGAAGCAACCGGTGAAGTTGCAGAAGATGAGGACATTGAATCCACAGAAGAAGCAACAGAAGCAAAAGCTGCTGAAGAAGTACCTGAGGCAGAACCGGAAGTTAAAGCAGAATCCGAAGAAGTTGAATCAAGCGAGGGCTCCAAAGAAAATGTCCCGGAACCTGAAGATGAACAACTCCCAGGTGAGCAGCGCCGGCTTGTTGAAGGTGTATGGCAGCACAAGCATGAAGAACATGATTACTGGCATCCCATGGCACGTGTCCATAGGGGGGATAACTGATGGCAATCCTTCGTGTAAAGGAAATCAGGGATATGTCTCCCAATGAAAAAGTGGATGAACTTGAAAAACTCATGAATGAGCTTATCAAGGAACGTGCCCTTTCCTCTGCAGGTGGCGCGCCTGAAAATCCCGGTCGTATAAAGGAACTCAGAAGGACGATTGCGAGAATAAAAACCATCCAGAGGGAAATGAAGGAGATATAAATTGGATATATCCCCCCAAAACCTGATCTATCATGAATTGATAGGATTGATGGTTGAGGTGGTTGATTCTACCAATCAATATCTTGCAGGCATTAATGGAAAAGTAGTTGATGAGACACGGAACATGTTGGTAATCGAGGTTGAGGATATGTACGAAAAACAAGTACCAAAAATTGGTTCCACATTTGTGTTTCATCTTCCAGTTGGTTCTGGATGTTCCCCGGTCACATCAGTAGAGGTCGGGGGCACTCTCTTGCTCTCACAACCCGAAAACAGGACCAAGAATATCAGGAAATTACGCATGAGGTAATAATCATGGCACGAAACATTGGATTGGATGTTCCTGAGCCTTCCGAAGAATGTGACGACGTAAATTGTCCTTTCCATGGCACTCTTCCCGTAAGGGGACAGGTGTTGTCTGGAAAGGTAGTCAGTGACAGTATGGACAGGACAGTTGTAATCCAGCGAAAATATGATAAATTCATCAATAAGTACCAGAGGTACGAGAAACGTCAGTCAAAGATACATGCTCATAATCCTCCTTGCATTGATGCAAAGGAAGGGGACATTGTAACAATAGCAGAATGCCGTCCCCTGAGCAAGACTAAAGCTTATGTAGTTGTTAAGGCGGAGGCACAGGTATGAAAGGAATGCGTTCCAGTGTCTCCAAATGCCTTAACGCCGGTGCACGTATCGACTGTGTCGACAATACCGGTGCAAGGACTGTGGAAATTATTTCTGTCAAGAAATACCGTGGTGTGAAAAACCGTCAGCCAAAAGCAGGTCTAGGCGATATGTGTGTTGTCTCTGTCAAGAAAGGAACTCCTGAAATGAGAAGACAGATCCTCCACGCAGTAGTTGTCAGGCAGAGAAAAGAATTCCGCAGGCCGGATGGAACCCGGGTTAGCTTTGAGGATAACGCAGTGGTAATTACAGATCCCACCGGTTTCCCCAAAGGAACAGACATTAAGGGCCCTATTGCCAGGGAAGTTGCAGAACGTTTCCCCAAGATAGGGACTACAGCATCAATGATTGTGTGAGGTAATCAATATGGTGTCAAAACAGCCAAGAAAACAGAGAAAGGCACGTGGCACTGCCCCTCTCCACGTCAAACAAAAATACATGAAGGCTCCTCTTTCCCAGGACCTGCGTTCCAAGTATGGACGCAATGCAACTGTTGCGGTAGGCGATACCGTGCAGGTAATGCGTGGTGACCACGCAGGAACAAAAGGATTGGTAGAAGGTGCTTCTCTAAAAAGTGGAATGATTGTGATGGAGGGTGTCTACGTCACCAAGGCAGATGGGACTGAAGTACCCAGGCCACTTTATCCTTCAAATGTAATGATTACATCACTGGATTTGAAAGATAAGCAGAGAGAATCAAGATTACTAAAGAGCAGGTGATAGTGTGGGCAAACATCAAAAGAGAATATCTGTCCCGAAGAGCTGGCAGATATCCAAGAAATCTAGAAAATGGATAACCTCTACCAGGCCAGGCCCTCACAGCAAAGACCAGAGCGTACCTCTTGCCATAGTGCTGCGTGATATGCTTGGCATAGTGGATAACAGGGCAGAGGCAAAAAGAGTCCTTTTCGAAGGGAAAGTTCTGGTTGATGGTGTAGTAAGGAAAGATGTTCGTTTCCCCGTAGGGATAATGGATATTATTACCATACCTTCCGATAACACTTCATATAGGGTTTTGCTTGACAGAATGGGAAGGCTTTCCCTCCAGAAAATGGATGGTATTGAGGAAAAGAAACTTTGCAGGATTGACGGAAAGACCTGCATAAAAGGTGGCAAGTTACAGCTTAATCTGGACGACGGGTCCAATGTGCTTGGATCAAACGATTACAACAGGAAGGATTCTTTAGTGGTGTCCATTCCTGATAAAGAGATCCTCAAGCACATCGAATACAAAGAAGGTAATATTGCCCTTATTGTAGGCGGTAGCCACACCGGAGAGGTCGGCAAGATCGCTGAGATAAACACTGTTCTCAGTTCCAAGAAGAATACGGTCTCAATTTCAGGAGAAACCGATTTTGAAACAATTGAGGATTATGTTTTTGTGATTGGCGAAAACGAACCTGAAGTTACAATGGGTGGTGAGCTGATTGACTAATCCCATGAAAGATCCCAGAGTTGACAAAGTAGTTGTCCATATGGGTGTAGGAGAGAGTGGTCAGCATCTTGTGGATGCAGAAGGAATATTGTCAACTATTACCGGACAGGGAGTTGTCAGATGTTATTCCAGAAGAACCATGCCTTCCTTTGGCATCAAAAAGCATGAACCAATAGGATGTAAAGTAACCCTCAGAGGAAAGAATGCAGAAGATTTTCTTTCAACGTCGATTGACATTATTGAGAAAAAACTTTCTGCTTCCCAGTTCGATAATGATGGAAACGTGGCTTTCGGAATCGAGGAGCACACTGATTTCCCTGGAATGAGATACGATCCGAATATCGGTATCTTTGGAATGGACATAAACGTCATAGTTAACCGTCCGGGTTACAGGGTCAAGAAAAGGCGTGCTTCAAAACATAAAATCTCCAGTTCACATAAAATAACAAAGGATGATTCAATTTCATTCTTCAAGGAGAAATATGCGGTGGAGGTCGTATAATGGTACAAACCAAGAAAAGTTTTGGACGTGGTGCCAGCGAGTGCAGAAGATGTGGTCGTAAGCAGGGATTGGTCCGTAAATACGGCATCTACCTTTGCAGGCATTGTTTCAGGGAAGTAGCCCATGAAATGGGTTTTGAAAAATATACATGAGGTGATTGATTATGGTATTATTAGATCCTCTTGCAGATGCTCTGTCGGTAATTAAGAATGCAGAATCCGTAGGTAAACAGGAATGTACCGTCAAACCTGCATCAAAACTGATTGGCAACGTCCTGAAAGTAATGAAAGAATCCGGATATATCGGTGAATTTGAGTTTGAAGATGACGGCAAAGCTGGTCTCTATAAGGTTGAACTTGCCGGAAGGATAAACAAATGTGGTGCTATCAAACCCAGACATTCAGTAGGTGCTGACAACCTCGAAAAATGGGAAAAGCAATTTCTTCCTGCAAGAAACTTCGGTACATTAATTCTCACGACTCCTGCTGGGGTAATCTCCCAGTACCAGGCACGTGAGCAAAATGTCGGAGGTCAGCTCCTTTCATTTGTCTACTGAAGATAAGGGGAAGTTGATATGGTTAAAGAAACGAAAAAGGCAATCCCTATCCCTGAAGGTGTGACAGTTTCCTATGAAAATAAGGTATTCACCGCCTCAGGAGAAAAAGGAACCAATACAAAGCGTCTCTGGTATCCCGGGATCACTATTACCGTTGATGAATCTGAAGTAACTGTGGATTGTCAGTCCGTAAGGAAAAGGCAAAAATCAATGGTCGGAACCTATGCATCTCACATAAGCAATCTTATGGATGGTGTTGTCAATGGTTTTGAGTATAAGATGAAAGTCGTTTACTCTCACTTTCCAATGCAGCTTAAAGTGGAAGGAGATAAATTGCTTATCAATAATTTCCTTGGTGAAAAAAGAGCAAGGGTTTCCAGGATAATTGGTGAAACCAAAGTCAAAACTAGCTCTGATGAAGTGACGATTACTGGCATCAACAGGGAAGATGTAGGACAAACTGCTTCTAATATGGAACAGATTACCCGCATCAAAGCTTTTGATCCCCGTGTATTCCAGGACGGATTATATCTTATTGAGAAGAGTTGAGATAGGTGGTCTTAATGGAAGAGAATACTGATTTAAAATGTGGGCTTTTCGAAGATACCGAATGTAAAAGGCTTTTTAAGGCACGCAGAATCCAGAAAAGTAAAAAACCCACTTTCAAAAGAGCGGGGTCCCACAAATTCAAGCGTCTTGATTCCAACTGGAGACGTCCCAGAGGTTTACAGGGCAAACTGCGTAGGCATTATGTTGCCAAGGGTGCTATTGCACAGGTAGGTTATGGAAGTCCCAAAACAGTAAAGGGATTACATCCATCCGGCTTTGTAGAGGTGCTTGTGCACAATCTGGCTGATGTGGA
>JBMCCK010000066.1:0-5769 GCA_048619255.1 Methanohalophilus sp.
ATATTTCCCGTTTCAGTCCCCAACGAATGGAAATGCGCCGCAGAATGAGTATAATGCATCAGGAATTTATGTTGTCCCCTCATTCCACAATAGGACAGCATATCGCCTTTAAACTCAGGTTAAAAAGGCAGGGTGCGGTAGAACACGCCCGTCAAAAAGCAGAGGAATTGGGTATTTCTGAAAAGATGCTCGATACGATTTATCAGTTGCCTGATATGGCAGAGGCAGAAAAAGAACAATCCCTTTCAAAAATGGGTCTGACACCACAGGTCTATCTTGAATTATTCCCTGCCTGGCCGGACCTTGATGTAGCCAAATATGCAGAACCTGTATTTAACGCTCTGGATCTCCCTCCTGAAATACTTGAAAAAAAACCTGCGCAGATAAGTGGTGGAGAACATGTGCGGTCTTATATTGCAGTATCTCTTGCCACATCTCCGGACATACTCATGCTGGATGAACCTTTTGGAGATCTTGATCCGATTACTCTGAGGGATGTTACCAATTCACTCAAGGAAATAAATCGCAGGTTTGGCACGACCATAGTTTTTGTCAGCCATCACATGGATTTTGTGAAAGAAGTGGCCCACAGGGCAGCTTTGGTCTCTGGAGGTTCAGTGATTGAAGAGGGGGATGCCCGGGAAGTATGTGATAACTTCATAGAATCGACCGGTGTAACCTACATTGGAAAAGGTATTGGCGGGATGCTTTCAAAGTAATCAGATATTTTTATGCTGATACAGTTTTCAAAATGTGTGCTAATTTTTTCTTCTGCCTATTTTCATTTTCTTTATATATAGTGAAACACAATATACTTCTGGAGGTTTAATGAAATGTACGATCCTGTATATTATATGAAGAAATTTGGACTTTTTACCGTGGGTTTGTATGCCCTGACCGAAGAGAAGATTAATGAATATGTGAAGGACCTCGTTGAGAGTGGGGAAATTAACAGAGAAGAGGGTAAAAAGTTCGTGACGGACTTGATTGAAACCAAGAGAAAGCAGCAGGAAGAGATGGAGGAAAAGATGTCTTCCCGGGTCAGAGAAGCTGTCAATAAATCTGATGTTGCAACCCAGGAACATGTAAAGAACCTGGAAGAAAAAATAGACCGGCTTGAAAAGATGCTTGCAAAATCTCTGGGAGAGGATACACCCTCTGAAAAAAAAGACAAGCATGAGAAAGATGATGAGTGGTCCTGATACCATTCGTCTCTAATATCTCTTTTTTGATACCATGGTACCGGGTATTTCTCACAGATATTCAATGGTCAAGCGATACGGGCGCATCATAGATGTACTCGTATCGAATGGATTTGGTTATTTTGTGGATAAAATGGGCCTCTGGTCAAAGGGTTCTGTTCGGAGCCGTGTCAAGGGTCGGTTTGGAAGGGAGCAGGAAACTTATACTCGTCCGGAAAGGGCACGTAAGGTTCTTGAAGAACTGGGCCCCACCTATGTCAAATTCGGCCAGTTACTCAGCATGCGGGAAGACCTCATACCCCTGAAATACGCCCAGGAATTTACAAAACTTCAGAACGATGTCCCTCCGTTTCCCTTGGAAGATGTAAAAGCAGTACTCAAAACTGAACTTGGCAGGGATATACCTGAACTCTTTTTTGATTTTGATGAAAAACCTGTCGCAGCTGCATCTATAGGCCAGGTCCATAAAGCACGCCTCCATAGTGGGGAAGACGTGGTTGTAAAGATACAGAGGCCTGGTATTCGTCGCATTATTGAGGCTGATCTGGATATCATGTACAGTCTTGCCGGATTTGCCCAGCAGCATATTGAGGAAATAAAGCTCTATAATCCGGTAGCGGTTGTAGACGAACTGTCAAGGTCCATTCACTCGGAAATGGACTATACTCAGGAAGCAAGGAATATCCAACACTTCCGAACCAACTTTGAAAATGATCCTGTTATTGTAATTCCCCGGGTATACAATGATTACAGTAGTGATCGCATCCTGACCCTTGAATACATTGAAGGGATAAAATGTAACAAATTTGAAAAGCTGGCAAATGAGAATTTGGGCCGGGAAAAAATTGCCACAGATGTTTCTGAAGCTTTTATGAAACAGGTTTTCGAACATGGTTTTTTCCATGCCGATCTCCATTCGGGTAACATATTTGCCCTGGGAGACGGCAGAATTGCCCTGCTGGATTTCGGGATGGCGGGTCATCTTTCCGAAGATATGCGTGGGCTTTTGATAGACGCCCTTATAGCCATAACAAACGGGGATAGTACCCAATACATAGAGGTTATGCGTGATCTGGGAGTAGCGGATGAAAAACTGGATGTGCGTTCCTTCAAAGCGGATTATGATCATTTCCTTTTCAAGTACTATGGGCGCACGCTGGATCAGGTGGATGCCACGGAAGTTTCCTCTGAAATGCTGTCTCTTTTGCGTAAACATCAGATACAGGTACCTCCGAATGTTGCTCTGCTTTTTAAAGGAGTAATGACTGTAAGTGGTTTTGCTATGCAAATGGTCCCGGATTTCAATGTAACGGAGATAGCCGAGCCATATGCACGTAAATTCATGAAAAAACGCTTTTCTCCGCGTAATATAGCCAAAAACAGTTCAAAGAATCTCTGGTATGTAAGCAGGCTTCTCAGTCGTGCCCCGTTACAGCTTTCACACATTCTCGAGGTTGCCGAAAAAGGCTACCTGAAGCTAAAATTTGAACATGAAGGAACCGACCGCCTCCTTACGGAAATAAGTGTTGCCTCCAACCGCCTTTCTTTCAGCCTTATCATTTCCGCCATTATAGTTGGTTCTTCCCTTATAATACAAACCGGTATGGAACCCCGGATGTGGGGAGTTCCATTTTTTGGTTTGCTTGGTTTCCTTGCTGCCGGAATTTTTGGAATGGGTCTTATTGTATATATTATTAGAAGTGGAAGTCTTTAATATCACAATTTATATATCGCAAGCAGGCAAAATAGAGTTTCCGTAAACACAGAGGATTCCTTATGACTGACCCCCAGATCGAAAGAAAACTTATCGAAATCATGCGTATTATCAATGAAAGTGACAGGCCTATAGGTGCCCGTATCATTGCTGACGAATTACGCAACAGGGGTTACAATCTTGGTGAAAGGGCTGTGCGCTATCATCTCAGGATACTGGATGAGCGTGGCTTTACTGAAAAACACGGCTATACAGGTCGCTCCATCACATTAAAAGGTAAGGAAGAACTGGAAGAGGCCCTTATTGGTGACAGGCTTGATTTTGTAATCACAAGGATTGAGGACCTGATATATCGCACAGATTATGATCCGGTAAAAAAACAAGGTAATGTGATTGTAAACGTATCCTATGTGGACAAGGATGATTTTGAAAAAACTGCCGGCTTGATGAGAAGTGCAAGTGATTACTCAATAAGTCCCAGGGTGGGAATTTTTGAAGAAGATTCGGAGGATATATTTGTTCCAGCAGGGAAAGTTGGGATTGCGACAGTTTGCAGTATTACTTTTGATGGAATTCTCCTGCGGCATGGAATTCCGGTCAAGCCGAACTTCGGGGGAATTCTTTCCGTGGAAAACAATGAACCAGTGGTTTTTAAAGACCTTATTTCTTACAGGGGTACATCTATAGACCCGATTAAGATTTTTTTGATGCGCCAGTCCACATCGGTAACAGGATTGCTTCAGTCGGGTTCTGGCACCATACTGGCTAATATGCGCAGTATTCCACAATCTGCTGTTGGAGATGCCAGCCTTCTTTTCCAGCAATTGCATGAATCTGATATAGGTGGGTTGCTTGCGATGGATAACGAATCGGGTAATGTGCTGGGAGCACCTGTAGATGTTGGCATGTCGGGGATTGTTGTTTCTGTAGGAGTTAATGCCCTGGCTGTTGTTGAAGAATATGGGATTGATGTAACTACCAGACCGGTTTCAACAATTATGGATTATGGAACAATGAAACCCCTGTGAGATAATCTGTTTTCATTTTGTATTTAGATTATAGGGTTTCAGGAATTGTGCTTCTACCTCATCCCTGTGAAATGTATTGTAACTACAGAAAGGAATAATCCTTCCGTCTGGTGTGGCATAATGGATACCACAGTGGCAAACCCTCTCCAGGTCAAAATTATAGAGATCCTGGAAATGCATTGCTCCAACAAAAAGTGATTTTCGGTGAAATTGGCTGGCAACTTCCTTTTCCCCTTCCTTTATTATGTTAATCAGCATTTTTGTAACATTGATTGACTGAGGAGCCTTTTTCTGATCTACCAGCTTTGGAATTTCCCGGACTACCTTGGCAAGGTTGATTAGGTTCCTAGTTTTTGTACCGTTGAGATCTTTTGTGGCATTATCAAGCAATTCGATGAATCCTTCAACATCAAGGAAATCCGTAATCGGTATGATTCTGTCCTCCTCTACAAAAAGGTATGTTGCGGCTCCACAGTGTGGATGGACTGTGAATTCGGGGAGGTATTTTCCCTGTATTCCTTCTATAAAACGCGAGATGGGTACAACAAAGGGTATTGGGTACCAGGCTGTTTCGGGCACCTCTCCGCAGGTCTGATCTGCAAGTCCCTTTATCACGTCAGGAATTGTAAATCTTTGTTTTTCCCTGCTTTGCCTGTCAATTCTGCCGGTGAATGCCACAGGCTGGAAGTTGATTCCTTTTACCACATCCAGCTTATCGGCGGCAAACTGAATGATATCGGCAAGTTGATCATCATTTTCCCCTTTGACGAGGGTGGGTACGAGAACAATACTTTGGATGCCTGCTTCACGGCAATTATCGATTGCCTTTTCTTTTATGGGTAGGGCATTGAAATTACGTATCTTTTGGTAAGTTTCTTCCTTGACCCCATCAAAGGAGAGGTATATTGTATGCAATCCTGCATTTTTCAGTTTTCGGGCAAATTCAATATCTTTTGCGATTCTGACGCCGTTTGTGGCAATCTGAATCTGGACAAACCCCAATTCTTTTGCCTTCTGGATCATGTCAGGCAGGTCATCTCTGACAGTTGGTTCTCCACCTGAGAATTGTATTGCCGGGCAAGGAGTTGGTTTTTCTTCCCTCAGGGTTTTTAGCATCTCTTCTATCTGCTGGAAACCAGGTTCGTAAATGAAGCCCCGGGTTTTTGCATTGGCAAAACAGATGGGGCAATTGAGGTTACAACGGTTTGTAACATCGATGTTTCCAAGAAGGGTTGTTGTTTTATGAGATGTGCAAACCCCACAACTCAACGGACAGCCTTCATCATCCGAAGTAAGCGGGTTTGAAACTCCGTTTCCTTCATATCGGTATTTCTGGAATTTTCGATACAGGTTGGCATCCGACCAGTAGACTTCTTCGAATTTCCCATGCTCTGGACATTCTTTTCCCATCAATACTCTGTCATTATTTTCAAATACAGTGGCTTCAATGATTTTCTTACATTCAGGACAAACAGATTTAGTGTTATGCATATGCGTACCCTTCCCACAGTGAACTTATGTTCTGTATCTGTTGATTAGGTGCCTGAATAAGGGAGGTATACATCACCCCATCAGCCAACCTCCCTTAAATTTCACTTATTCTTCAAGTATTATTCTTGCTATGTCATCTCCCACATCGGAGGTTTTAGAGCTGCCTCCCATATCATAGGTTTTGACATTGTTTTCTATTATGTTCTGTTCAATGGCAGAAACAATACTTGCACCTGCCTCGGTTTCTCCGAGCTGGTCTATCAGCATGGAACCGGCCCAGATTGTGGCGATGGGGTTGACCTTGTTCTGTCCCTTGTACTTGGGTGCAGAACCG
>JBMCCK010000067.1:0-5672 GCA_048619255.1 Methanohalophilus sp.
GTCAAGGTCTATGACGGTGCAAAGAAGAAACTCGAAGAACTGGGTCTGGTATTCTAAGACCACTGGACAAGATCGGTATCATATACCGATCTTGTTTTTTCCCCTTTTTTATACAGAAACTATTAATAATATCCACTTCCATCAGCTATCAGATATAATGGGTTCTTCGCTAAGTGATACGGTTTGGCTTTCTGATAAGAGATTAAATCTTTTGCTTCTTTTAATGGAAGGCCCCAGAAACATCGACCAGATCAAGACATCTCTGAATGTGACTTCCAGGGGTATGATGCCCCAGATTAAAAAACTGAAAGAGAAGTACTTGATAGCTGAAGAGGGTGAACAATACTGTCTTTCCGCGATCGGGGAATTAATTGTTGAGAAAATGCTTCCTCTCCTGAACACGATAGAGATGGTGAACAATGATGATGCCTATCTGGAATCACATGACTTAAGTGAATTACCACCAAAATTATTTCGCAGGCTGTATGAACTTGGGAATTACCTTTTGATTGAACCTGATTTAAACCATACATTTGAAATTCCCCGGGAATTCACTGAAAACCTGCTCAAGTCCAAAAATATAAAATCGATAATCTCTTTTTACCGACCGGAATATCCTGATATTTATTGTGAATTAATGGAACATGCAGAGAGCATGTCTTTGATAATGACACCACCGGTTTTTGAAAGGATGAAACAGTCCTGTGATTCTAAAATGGCCCGTCTTATAAGGGCTCCACATATTCATGTGTATATTTTTCCGGAAAATTGCAGACCCCCGGGCCTTGACACTTCAGATCGTTTTACTTACATAAGTTTTCTTGATAAAAACGGCCGTTATGATCATAAAGATATAATGAGTTTTGATGAGAGTGCCCTGAAGTGGGGAGGGGAGCTTTTCGACTATTATTGCTCTCTTTGTGAAAAGATTGAAATTTGAGGAATATTAGATGGCTCCAGAGGAACTTATTGACACTATATTTCTTTCCGACAAGAGGGAAAGATTCCTTTTGCTCTTGCTTGAAGGTCCCACTGATATAAAAAAGGTCAAAGATCATCTTAATGTAACCTCTTCCTCCATTCTTCCTCAAATCAAAAAGTTACGGGAAAAACGCCTTGTATCCAAAGATGATGAAGGGATCTATGACCTTACGACTATCGGGCGCTTAATAGTTGAAAACCTGTCACCACTTGCATGTATGCTTGATGTTTTTGATTCAAAGGAGTATTACTGGGAAACACGCGATATGGATGTAATTCCCCGCCATTTAGTGGAAAATATAGGTCAATTGGGTGAAGTTGAAGTTATTGAACCCGATCTTGATCACATGTATGATCTGCAACCTCAGTTGCATTCAAATATGCTCCAATCCAATTATGTTAAATGTCTGATTTCTTTTTTTCATCCCGATCATGTTGAATTTTTTAATTCCCTTTCCTCTGCAGGCAAGAATCTGGAATTGCTTTTTACGGTTTCTGTAATGGAAAGAATATTGGCCGAATCGCCTTCAGATATGCAAAAACTGATCGAGCAGGAAAACGTTGATATAAGGCTTTTCCGGGAAAACGACTACATTCCTTCATTAACTATTGGTGATGATTTTACTTATTTCTGTTTTTTCAATAAATCACACATGTATGACCACAGGGACATAATAAGTTTCACTGAAGGTTCTATTGAATGGGGGAAACAGCTATTTGTTTATTATCGTGACCTTTCTGTTCTCGTTTCTTCTGATATTCTGTCTGAAATCATAAACGGAAGTGATTGATTTGGCATGGAAGGACCTGTCACTCAGGTTTAAACTTGTCCTTTATATTGTAGTCAGTGTTTTTCTCATTCTGTCGATTTCATCTTCAATAGTTATATCAACGGTTACTTCTCAGGAGGAACAGCTTGCTTATGACCAGTCTTCTAAAATGGCACAAAGTTATGCCAATCAGTTCAATGCAGATATGAAGTCCAATATGGCTATTGCAAGGGATATAGCCACCACAATGGGCGCTATTCATGATTCTTCTACAAGAGAGGAAGCCAGTTATGTAATAAGAAGTATACTTGAAAATAATCCTCAGCTTATAGGAACTTATAGTGGTTTTGAGCCTGATGCCTTTGATGGAGAGGATGGTCGCTATATAAATAGAACGGCTCATGATGGGACGGGAAGGTTTCTTCCATACTGGAACAGGATTGGGGGAGATATAGATGTTGAACCACTTGTTGATTACAGAACATCAGATTATTACCAGTTACCAAAACATACAAAACAGGATGTTTTAACCGAGCCCTATTTTTATCAGGGGGCTTTGATTGTGAGTTATGTCTCCCCGATAATTGAGAATGATGAATTCATAGGTATAGGTGGGGTGGATGTAGGTCTGGATTATGTAGACAATACGGTCAGTAGTGTAAAGGCTTTTGAGACCGGTTATCTGTTTATGGTAAGTAATACGGGGATTATTGTTTCCCATCCAACAAGGAAGGATTGGATTAGTTCCAAAACGCTCAGAGACTTTGACAATCCCTTCTTTCATGAGGTTGCCAGTGATATTGAAAAGGGCAAAAATGGTCATGTTGATATCATTGACCCGTCAAATGGGAAAGATGTGATACTCTTTTATGAACCCATATCCACGGGCAATTATTCAATTCTTCTTTCTGTCCCGAAGGATGAAATATTTGCAGGTGTAGCTTCCCTGCGGTCGATGTTGTTTACTATATATACATTTTCCATCGTTTTTATGGGACTGATGGCATATCTTATTGCAGCCTCTTTTACCAATCGGATAAACGGGATTGTGGATGAGTTCAGGACTATTTCGGATTCAGCTCTTAAAGGTGATCTTAACATCAGGGCAAATACTGATGTAGACATTGATTTCAAGAAGATTCCGGAAGGACTCAATGAGGTCCTTGATAGCTTGCAGGACGCAAACCGGTTGCGTGCAGAAATGGAAGATGTAGTAAACCGCAGCCCTGTAGTCGTATTCAAGTGGAAGTCCCATAAGAATTGGCCGGTAGAATTTGTATCCAGGAACATTTCCCAGTTTGGTTATACTCAGGATGAGTTTACAAATGGTCATATTACCTATGCGGATATAGTAGTGCCTGGAGATCTTGAAAATGTTGAGCAAAAACTCCTTGAAGCAGCTAACAGAGGCGATAAGGAATTTAATTATGAATATCGCATAATTACAAAGGATGGAGAGGTTAAGTGGGTTGAGGAAAGAACTTTTATTGGTAGTTTTTCTGCAAATTCATCAAATAAATTACAGGGGATTATTCTGGATATCAATGAACGTAAAAAGGCCGAAGAGACTTTGAAAAAGATGGAAAAGATTCGAATTAAGGAGATCCATCACAGGATTAAAAATAATTTGCAGGTCGTTTCCGGTCTTCTTTACCTTGAATCTCTCAATTTTAAATCGGATGAAGTTATGGAGGCCTTCAAGCAAAGTGAGAACAGAGTACGTTCAATTGCCCTGATCCATGAAAAGCTGTATCATTCAGAAAACCTCACCAGTCTCAATTTATCGGATTATGTCGAAGATCTTGTTGAACATCTCATCAATTCCTATAATGTTGATGTGGATACTATCAAAATTCATCTTAATGTCGAGAATCTATATCTGGATATGGATTCTGCCGTACCTCTGGGCATTATCATTAATGAATTGACCTCAAATGCTTTGCAACATGCTTTTATTGAGGGTGAGAATGGAGTTATTAACATTGACTTTTTTAAGTTTGCAGGTCAATTCATACTTAAGGTTGAAGATTCGGGAGGTGCCTTCCCGGCTGATATCGACTTCAGAAATACCGACTCACTGGGCTTACAACTTGTTTCCAATCTTGTAAGCCAGATCGATGGGGACATTGAACTTGATACTACAGATTACAGGACCTGTTTCAGGATTACTTTTAGGGAAAAAGAGGTGTGATATTGAATAATTCACGAATACTGGTTGTAGAGGATGAAGCTATAGTGGCAATGGTAATAAAACGCCGTTTGAAAGATCTGGGTTATATTGTTTCAGGCGTTGCTTCTACGGGAAAGGATGCTATTACTAAGGTAGAAGGGACTTTCCCAGATTTGGTGCTTATGGATATCAGGCTTAAAGGGGATATGGATGGTATTGAAGCAACCAAAATAATCAAAGATAGATTTTCCCTTCCGGTGGTCTATCTTACGGCCCATTCGGATGATGTAACTTTTAAGAAAGCTAAAGAAACAGATCCGGATGGATATATACTTAAGCCTTTTACTGAAAAGGATCTAAGTACTACTATTGAGATCGCGCTTCACAAATTCCGGAAAGAAAAAGAAAATTGAGAAAATGATAACATTCATGGTACTCCCACATTTCTCTACTTCTGCTAGGATAGATCATAAAAACACATGTTGGAGCCATGCATCCTGCCAATTTGAAAAGAAGTATAGATGAAATGATACATAGTGGCAGTGAATGTGCTAAAAATACAACATCACTGAATTATGATATATCGCTTTATGAGTAAAAATAGAAAGAGCGAGAATTAAATTTGCTCTTCTTTCTGCTTCTTTTCCAGTAATTCAGTCGCCATCTTGCGCAACTTGAATTTCTGGATTTTACCACTTGCTGTCATTGGGTATTCATCCACGATGAAGACGTGTTTTGGAACCTTATATCTTGCAATTTTCTGCAGACTGTAATCACGTATGTCTTCCTCGCTCAGGTCAGCTCCTTCCTGAAGCATTACAAAAGCACCCACTATCTCACCGTATTTGTCATCCGGGATACCTATCACCTGTGCATCCCGGACACCGTCTATGGTGTACAGGAATTCTTCTATCTCTCTTGGGTAGATATTTTCCCCGCCGCGAATGATCATATCCTTGATACGTCCGGTTATCTTGTAGTATCCATATTGATCCATTGTCCCCAGATCACCGCTGTGAAGCCATCCATCTTTATCGATTGTTTCGGCTGTCTTTTCAGGCATTTTGTAGTAACCTTTCATTATATTGTATCCACGGCAGCAGATTTCGCCCTGCTGTCCCGGGCCGAGTTTTTCTCCGGTATCCGGATCAACGACCTTAACTTCTATTTGTGGCATTGCTATACCAACGGTACTGACTCTCCTTTCAATGGTATCATCGGTACTGGTCTGGGTCATTACCGGAGAGGCTTCCGTGAGACCGTAAGCAATTGTGATCTCATCACAGTGCATATCTGAAATGACCTTCTTCATGGTTTCGATGGGACACGGTGAACCAGCCATGATTCCTGTACGCAGTGATGACAGGTCAAACATATTGAACATTGGATGGTTGAGTTCTGCAATGAACATGGTAGGTACACCGTAGAGGGCTGTACATTTCTCCTTCTGGACCGCTGCAAGTACAAGGAGTGGGTCAAATGCTTCAATCATCACCAGCGTTGCTCCATGGCTCAGGGCTGCAAGTACACCGAGCACAATCCCAAAACAGTGAAAGAGAGGCACAGGCAGGCACAGGCGATCTTGATCTGTGAATTTTTGCTTTTCACCGATGTAATAGCCGTTGTTGAGGATATTTTTGTGGGTCAGCATTACCCCTTTTGGGAATCCGGTTGTACCGGAAGTGTACTGCATGTTGGCCACATCATCAGCGGTAGTGGATGCCTTTATTTTTGCAAGTTCGGTGTCAGAG